>JBOGRE010000130.1:0-6924 GCA_050749345.1 Nitrosarchaeum sp.
CCCCTAATTTTACTTCAGACTACATCCGTATACCCTTCTGCTTATGAAGATATTAGATTAGGATTAATTGAAAAATATCAAAATATGTTTAGAGTTCCCGTAGGAATTTCTGACCATTCAATTGGAATTTACATAGCCTTAGGAGCAGTTACAAAAGGTGCGTGCATAGTAGAAAAGCATTTTACTTTAGATAAAAAAATGCCAGGTCCAGATCAAAAATTATCACTTGAACCAAATGAATTAAAAGAACTTGTTAAAGGTTGTAAAGCCATTAAGCTTGCTTTAGGAGATAAGAAAATAATCCTGGAAAAAGAAAAACCAATTTTAAAATTTGCAAGAGAATCTATTGTATCTATAAAATTAATTAATAAAAATGAGATATTTTCTGAAAAAAATATCAGTACTAAACGACCTGGAACGGGTCAAATCCCTGCATCTAAATACTATAAAATTATTGGAAGAAAAGCCCGAAGAGACATATCAAAAGATAAACAACTTACATGGCATGATGTTTTATGAAAAGAAAAATTCTATTAATAACAGAGAGAAGAGCAGATTATTCTAAATTTAAACCGATATTAACACAAATAAAAAAATCAAAACATCTGGATTACTATCTAATTGTAACAGGCACACATCTGCTAAGATCACATGGGTACACCATTAATGAAATAAGAAGAGATGGATTCAAAATCACATCTACTTTTAAAATGCATAAAAAAACAAAAAAAGATACTGGAGCTGAAATGGTTAAGACCTTTGGAAGAGCAGTAATTAATTTATCAAAAGAAATTGAGAAAATAAAGCCTGATATTATTTTAGCAGGGTTTGACATTGGTGCTAGTTTAGCAGCTGCCATTACAGGAGCTCATATGAATATTATTGTTGCTCATGTAGAGGGAGGAGATGTAACTGGTACAATTGATGAATCAATTAGGCATGCTATTACAAAATTTTCTCACATACACTTTACATCAAATGAATTAGCAAGATGGCGATTAATTAAAATGGGTGAAAAACCAGTTTATGTGTTTGTTGTAGGAAATCCTGCATTGGATAAAATTTTACAGATAAAGAATATATCTCAAAAAGAGTTACAAATAGAATTCAAAATTGATTTTAGTAAACCTTACATCATTATGGTACAACATACAGTTACATCAGAAGTTGACGAAGTTGACAAAAATATTTTGAAAACAATAGAAGCTATTAAGGAACTAGATATTCAGGCCATTGTAGTATATGGAAATGCTGATGCAGGTTCTAAAAAAATTTCAAAAATATTAAAAAATACAAAAATTCTCCAATATCCTACTATTGCATCTGAAAAGTACATTAATTTATTAAAAAATGCTAGTGCACTAGTAGGAAATTCTAGTAGTGGAATTATTGAAACTCCTTTTTTACATGTACCCTCAATCAATATTGGAACTAGACAACAAGGGCGTGGGAATCCTGATAGTGTGATTAATGTAGGATATAACAAAAATGAAATCAAAAAAGCAATTGAAAAAGCCATTAATGATAAAGTTTTTTTGAAAAAAGTAAAAAATTGTCAAAGTTTGTATGGTGATGGAAACGCAGCAAAAAAAATTGTCAAGATACTTGAAACGATAAATTTAGAAACAATTCCAGTCCAAAAAAAACTGACTTATTGACATGAATTCCATACTTGTTTTAGGAGGAGCAGGGTTTGTAGGACGTTCATTAATAAAAAAATTAATTGATAATAAATTTCAAGTAAAAGCATTAGTTTACAAAAAAGACATTCAGTATAATATTGAAAAATTTAATGGAGATATTCTATATTCTGGAATTTTAAACGAACATATAGAAAATGGAGATATTATAGTAAATTTAATTGGTCAACTCACAGGTAGTGATGTAAAGTTTAGTGATCTAAATATCAAAGGAGGGTTAAATTTACTTCAATCATGCTTGAATAAAAAAAATATAAAAATTGTTTTAATTTCGTCATTAAATGTATATGGTGAAAATTTAAAAAGAGCTTCAAAAGAACAGGATTTGCCAAAACCAACTACAATTTATGGGAATATAAAATTATTAACAGAAAAAATATATCAAAATTATTCAGATGTCCATAATAGAGATGTTACAGTTTTAAGATTATCTAATCTGTATGGGCCAGAAAAAAAATCAGGGCCTATATCTAATATGATTTCTTCTCTGAAAAATAAAAAGTATTTTTCAGCAAATAATAAAGGTAAACAATTAAGAGATTTTATTTTTATTGAAGATGCGACAGATGGAATTTTAGCGGCTATCAAAAATCCTCAACCTGGTTTTCAAATATTTAATATTTCAACTGGGAAACGTTACACGATAAAAAAGGTGGCAAAATTAATTAAAAAAATTAGTAAAAAGAAGCTTCGAATCCGATTAAATCCTAAAATTCCCGATGAAAGATGCATATGGGCTAATAATTTAAAAGCTAAGAGAATTTTGAAATTTTCTCCAAAAATTAGCCTTGAAAAAGGGTTAAAATTCACTATTGAGCAGTATAGACAAAAAGAAGATTGGAGTACAAAGTAAAATGGTTCAAATAAAAATTAAAAATAGAATAGTTGGGCATAACCAACCACCATTTATTGTTGCAGAGGCTGGAATTAATCATAATGGGGAAATAGAAAAAGCATTAAAAATGATTCAGGTAGCAAAAGAATCTAATGCGGATGCAATAAAATTTCAAACGTTTAAAGCTGAAGAATTTATTGGAAATAAAGAGTTGACATATACTTATCGTTCGCAAGGAAAAGAAATTACAGAATCAATGTATGAATTACATAAGCGGCATGAATTTAATCCAAATGAATGGCGTAAAATTAAAAATAAATGTGATGACGAAGATATTATTTTTTTATCCACAGCACAAAATAGAAGTGATCTAGATTTACTGTTAAAGTTAGATATTCCTGCCATCAAAGTAGGGTCTGATGATTTTACAAATATACCATTGTTAAAGGACTATTCAACAACTGGATTACCCATCCTAATTTCCTGTGGTATGTCTCACTTGGGAGAAATATATGAGACACTAAATTCTATTGGATCACTTGATGGATATCCAACAATTCTTTTACTAACAACATCCCTCTATCCAACTTCTTTTGAAGATGTAAACCTTCTGCGCCTAAAAACATTATCAGAGTCTTTTCCAATGATTCCTCTGGGTTTCTCTGATCATACTCGTGGTCCCTTAGCTTCATCTTTAGCAGTAGCTTTGGGAGCATGTTTGTTTGAGAAACATTTCACATTAGATCAAAATCTTCCTGGGCCAGATCACTGGTTTGCAGAAAACCCAGAAAGCCTAAAGACATGGGTAGACTCGATAAGAAAATCTCACACTATTCTTGGAAATTCAATTGTAAGACCAACCGAACAGGAAGAATTAAAAATGAAAAATCTTGCTCGCAGAAGTATTGTGTCTTTAAGAGACATCAACGAGGGAGAAATCTTAAATAATGAAAATATTGGGTTGCGAAGACCAGGTAACGGCTTACCACCAAAATTCTTGGATTATGTTTTAGGTACTAAAGCAACTCGAAAAATCTCTAAGCAGAGTCTATTAAAAATGGGAGATTTCAAATAGAAAGGTCCCAAAATGATTTTTAGAAATTCTAGATATGATACCACATAATAAACCAACTTTAGGTAAAGAAGAGGAAGAGGCTGCACGGAGAGTAATTCACTCTGGTTGGCTTTCTCAAGGACCAGAAGTCGAGGCGTTTGAGACTGAATTTTGTAACTTTTTAGGAATTCCAAAAGGTCATGCAGTAGCAGTTTCTAGTGGAACATCAGCACTTTTCCTTTCTTTATGGGCCTTAGACTCTAAGAATAAAAAGGTAAATTTTCCAGTATATGTTTGCGCGGCAATTAGACATGCTGTAGGAATGGTTAATGGGGTTGAATCAGCAATTGATATTACAAGTACATCTCCTAACTTGGATTTAAAAAAAATTCATGATAAAAAAAATTCTATTAAAATTATTCCACATATGTATGGAATTCCAATTGATTTATCAAATTATAATTTCAAGAATATTATTGAAGATTGTTGTCAAGCAATAGGAGCAAAAGTAGATAACAAATATGTAGGATTGCAGGGAGAAATTGGGATTTTTTCCTTTTATGCTACAAAACTTCTAACCTCTGGAGGTCAAGGTGGAATGATTGTTTCAGAAAAAAAAGAGTTGATTGAAAAAATTAAAGATTATAGAGAATATGATTATAGAAAAGATCAAAATCGAAGATTTAATTTTCAAATGACCGATCTTCAAGCTGCAGTCGGTAGGGAGCAATTAAAGAAATTGCCGAGGTTTTTAAAAAAAAGGGAAAATATCTTTCAAAAATATAAAGAATCTGGTTTAGATCTTCTTGATGTTTCAAAAAATGACAGTCAAGCAAAGATTTCTCCAGTCAGATATAGAGCAATTGTAAAGACAAAAAATTCTAAAAAAATGATTGATTATTTAGCTACAAAGGGAATAGAGTCTAAAATCCCTACAGAGGATTGGGAGCTATTAGGTGATCCTCAACTTTTTCCAAATGCCCTTGGGTTAACAAGAAACACAGTCTCATTACCCATCTATCCTTCTTTAAGTGATGATGAAGTCTCTAAAATTATTCAAAGTACAAAATTATTTTTTGATAAAATGGACTAGAAGGTGTTCTCCATAATCTTCAAAAGTATTTTGTTCTTGAGGAATTGTCTTTTGAAGTATAAACTCAGACTGTAAAGCTACATCATTAATTTTTGCATCAGATTTAGGCTCTTCGGGAAATACTAAAACTGGATGGATTATCCTACTAATATAATAAAAGACCCCTCCCCTTCGAATTTTAATTATTTTAAATAAATTACTGATTTTTGGAAAAACTTTAGTTTCACTAAGATAAAGATTGGGTGTTTTAGGATTTCTAGGTTTTGTTGGCTTTAGACCATGTTTTTTTCGCATGTTTATTAGTCGTTTATTTCCTTCTTCAGAAATTTCTGCAATAATTAAAGAGCCATTTGGATTTAATTTTTCATACACCTTTTTAAATAATTTTACTTGTTCTAAATGGCTTACTTGATTAACAAAACAACGACAGGAAATAATTATATCATATTTTTTATCATCACTAAAATTTTGTATATCACGAGCTTCGAATGAAACTTTACTTTTAATGGTTTTCGTTTGTTTCGATAAAATAAATTTTGCATAATCAATCATTTCTTGTGAATAATCAATTCCAAGTACGTTTCCTTTAACATATTTTGAAAATAATATTGTTCTCTGTCCATTTCCACATCCTATATCCAGTAGAGATTTGAAATTTTTTATTTTAAGCTGAGATATAATAAAATCATTTTCAAGGTTCACAACATGTTTGTCAGTATGTGCACCAAATGGATTTTGTTTTGAATTCCTTGCATACTCATCCCAAAATACTTTATTTTGGTTTACAGTCAATTTTATCATTCTTATTTAATGTACTCCATATTGGTTGTTAATTTGGTTTTTTCTATAAAGATATTCGCTCAATTTTCTTTTAGTTTGACTCTAATTTAATTACTTAAAATAAATTTTAAAACTTTTTTGATATTTCCATAATGTTAAAGTATCTTTCGACATATTCATCATCTGATTTTAATTTCGTTTTAACCCATTTCCATCCATCTTTAGTAAAAATTCTTTTATGAGGAATAGAGTTCACTGTTATCATTCCGCATCTTTCATAGCAATTAATCGCTCGAAAAGCATCACTGAAAACTCTAAGTTTAATTTTAGAAATTTTTAGATTTTTGAAAATCCATTTATTGTATATTTTCATAACATACACCATAAGCCCAGGAGCAAATCCTCTTTCTCCTCTTAAAACGTCAGTAATATGAATAGAATTATCTTTCTTATTATAACGATCTAAACCTATGTGACCGATTTTTATTCCATCGTAAATAACTAGAAATAATATTCGTTCTTTATTTAGTAGAATCTTTTTATTTATCCATTTTTTCGTTTCTTCATTAGAGCCTTCAAATTTTGTATCAAACCAATTCCAAAATTTTTTTCTCCATTTTAATAGAAGGCGTACCGTTTCATCTGAATCATCTACTAATTGTAATGTTACTTTTTTATTTTTAAAAGTAGATTTTATAATATCTGAAGATTTTTGTTTTTTCAGTTTTTTTATTTGTTCATGGTAAAATGACATATCTAAATATCTAATTATAGGTTAAAATGTATTCTTATAGTATATTTTCAATTGGTTTACGAGGTTGTTTAAAATTTGTTTTCATGAATTATTTCATTTGAAAAAATTATATAATCTTTTTAAAAATTATTATTTCATTATTAAGTCTATGAAATGCTTATTGGATATTTTTTGATTTTAGGAGTATATCTTTGGATTTTTCACCTTCGTTAAATAATAAATCTATAATTGATAGATTTGGCATAAAGGTTCCATGAATTTGTGAATAGGTTGGATGTTGAAATTTTTCGTAAATAACTTTAATGTTTTCTTTATGAAATATTTTCTCATCAAGATAGTCTTTTCCCATTTCTCCGGACAAATAGGATGAGCCTTTAAGTTTTTTACAAATATCTGCGAGTCTTTGGGAACCGACCGAATTAATTTTCAAATCGGAGGATCTGATTGTTTTTGTAGTTATTTTAAGTTCCTGATTAACATATTCTATCAGGGCTAAATTAAGATCTATCAGCTTTGACCATTTCTTTTCTAAGATATTTTTCAATGAATCCCAATAATTTGAGAAATATGGAGTTTTTTGATAGTTTAGTTCAATAGATTTTATGTGTTTAATGTTCCAATGTGTGTTATAAGAGATTTGTACGTCGTTTAATTTTTGACCAGATTTATTATGCACTGGAACAGTTAGCCACATGGAACCATTGGAAG
>JBOGRE010000131.1:0-3160 GCA_050749345.1 Nitrosarchaeum sp.
TCTTCAATAGTTTGACATACTAATTCTTTATCTTGATTTGGATAGATTCCAACACCATCTACTAAATCCCCACAAATCAACACAAAACGAATTTTTCTTGCTATTGGATCTGGACTAGATAACCATAATACAAATTCATCAAATTCCTCTTCCATGAAGTACTTGCTACCAATATGTAGATCTGAAAGAAAAGCTGCATATGTTTCAGTTTCAGATCTATTTGAAGCCTGATCAGGAATATCAGGCGAAATCAAATCTTTTATGATAAAACCTGCATTTTTTCCAAAACCTATTCGTGCCATGATGAATTGATCACTAAGTAATGTATCAGCTGTTTTTTGCAATTCAACATCAAAAATAATCCCTTCAAACGAACCTGAGGGATCTTCCAAGACTAATTTTGTTATATTTCTCTCAGTACTTCTAGTAGTGACTAGACCACAAACATATATGTCATCTTCAGATTTTATAGTCTTGGCAAAAGCAATTGATTTTAACATTCTAGATTCGGGTCTGTCGGAGATTATTCGTTTTAGTTTATCAAAACGACTTGAAAAAAGAGCATTATACCCCTTTACTCCCTCACCAGTAGTAATTTTCAAAGTTGGATCAAAGATTATCTTATGATCATTTTGTAAAGGTTGGTTCTCTTTAATTCCTAAATAAACTTCTAAATCATCCTGATTAATCTGAAACAACTTTTGTTTTGTTTTCTCACGAACAATTTCTTTAATTATTTTTTCAAGTTTTCTTATATCCACATTCTCTAAAAACTTGAATGCATCAGGATGAATTTGAAATCCTTTATTCAAAGCATAATTCAAAGCAACAATTAACTCCTTTTTCATCATCGAAGAATACTATTTGGTTTAATTAAATCTGCGCCTATACCCAACCCTCAAATATTGTTTCTAGTAAAAGATAACATGTTTAAGATTAGAATAATTACATTTTTCATATTTATGGGATTATTTTCAGCAACTTATCAAATTGGATCAATGTCTCAAGTTAGTGAAGACGAAGCAAATACATTCATGTCAGAATTTAAAAAATTAGTTACAGACATAGATGCAATAGGAATTTTTCTTCATAACTCATCTGTATCATTACCAATGTTTATTCCAGGATTTGGAGTTGCATGGGGATTATTTTCAGCATGGTCGACTGGATTTGCTTTTTCAGCAATAATTTCAATTTCACCAGAATTAACAAAAATTCCACCACTTGCAATTCTTTTTCTTTCACCATTTGGAATTATGGAACTTACCGCATACTCTATAGCAACATCTAGAAGTTTCATGTTAATTAGAGCAATATCTAAAAAAACCAACCTAGCTCCATTTCTCAAACCGACGGCTATAGAAATTGGAATAGTAGTGGGACTCCTTTTGGTGGGAGGATATTTAGAGAGTTATATGATAAAACTAATTCCAGAAGAGGGTATTAGTCTACCTAGTTTTTAATTCCAAGAAAAACCCGTGGATTTGTCTAATCAGTCTAAAATAATTTAGTAGTAAATTATAAACCAAATTAGATAGAAAATCTAGTATGAATACAACTATTGTAGTACTCTTAGTGTTACTTGCTCTTTCAGGATTTACTTTTAGTAATTCTTTTGCAATAATTTCTCCAAACAGTGCTTTTACTTTGGAAGGATCTGGTTATGCAGTAACAAATGATACAATAAAAATTTCTGAAATTGACTTAGCATTATCTACACAAAAACAAATTGGAAGTAATGTTAAATCTACAATTGAGGATGTACTCATTACTTTAGATGATAAAAGTTTTCTAGCAACCGAGTTAAATGCAACTACACTACGTGAAGGTAACTATATCAGAATTAATGGAATTGTTAAGAGTAACACTGGTGATAATGCATCCATTAAATTATTTGGAAGATTAGTTGAAGAAAGCAAAAATGCCTCAGTTTATGGATTTTCAGGAAGAATAATGATTGATGATATCGATTACAAAATAATCTACACAGCAAAACTCTCTGAACTCTCAAAAATTAAGATTACACCAACAAAATCTAAAACAGATGAAAAACTTGTAATTCATATTCTTAAAGGTTCATCAACTCAAGGTGTAGGTACATACATTGATCTTGGACAAATTAGACAACAAGCAATAAAAACTCAAAGTTCTACCGATTCATTAAGATTCAGATATTTTTCACAAGATAGAATTTCAATTGAACCAGGAACAACAATCACTATTGTAAATGATGACGTGGTATCACATAGTGTTCTCAGTGGAAAAGAAAACAGAGATCGTTATAATCAATTTACTGCTGATGGCAGAATCTCAACCGGTAAAATATTACCAGACCAATCAATTAATATTACATTAGATGAGGCTGGATTTTACAGATTGTATGATCCAGATTACCAATGGATGAAAATTGTGGTCTATGTATTTCCAAATATTGAGACAAGTAATGTGATTCTTGGGCAAGGAAAAAACCTTGGCAACTAGTTTTTCCACTGCCATTTATAATTCATATATGAATCCAAAACAGATTGATTGAAAACCATTACAGATAAATCAGAAAATTCCCTTCCTTCCAAATCTTTTACAGTTCCAATAAAACTAGTTTCGTTTTCAGTGGTTAATGCTTCAAAAACATGAACCTTTATGCTGTCTGTATCAAAACCATTATTTTTTAGATATATTGCAATCTCTGATGGCATAAAATGCTTGTCAAGTTGTTTAGGCCACGGTCTTGGAACTAAAATTACACTATACCCATCAATCAATGCTTTCTGTAGTTCTAATTTCTTTTCTTCAATTGAAGTTGTTACATGCATTGTAATTACTTTGGATTTATCAAGTGATACTCTTGCTTTTGATGCAGCAACTTGAATTGAACTTATTCCTGGAATTATTTCTACCTCACCAAAAATCTCAATTAATCTATCTACAACTTCAGATTCTGAAAAATTAACGTCACCTGTAAATGGAATAACTAAAGAACGATTACCTAATTCTGACAGAACTTTTTGATATGATTCCTCTTGATTGTTCATAGTAATCTCATAGATTTCCTTACCTGCAAGCAAATCTCCAATTGTTTTTAAGGTGTATTTGTAACCAATTACTATATCACAATTCTGTATTACTTCTCTTACAATTTTAGTAACATATTTTGGTGAAC
>JBOGRE010000132.1:0-1778 GCA_050749345.1 Nitrosarchaeum sp.
CCATATATTTCAGGAAGTAAGCATGATACTTTACAAACATTTTATCCTGATGAGTTTGGGCAAAAGATTACTCCTCACTGGCTAAGTGGTTTACTTACTGACAAGTTTCATGGTAAAAAATTTGACAGAAATGTATTGAACGAAAATAAAAGATACACCAAGCAGACTCTTTATATTTTTAATAGTGATGATCTGCAAAGACTAGCCAGAAAATATGGAATTATTGTATCACTTGCTAGCCCTATCTACATGGGTCAAAAGGGTCAAAAGAGTCAAATCAATGCAGATGACCGACTAGACCATTTCGACCCTTCTGGAGGAGAACAAATTCACTTGGGAAGTTCCCAAATCTGGAAGGTGAAATAAGATGGAGGTAAGAGAAGGTTTGGATTTTTTATTAAACCACTTTAGCAGTAAGTTTCCGCGTACAATCTCTACGGCAAAAACTGGGAATAGGCAAGTTTGGGTTTATTCCAAGGAGGAGGTTTTAGAACACTTTACTGAGGCAGATTATGTAGATTGTAGGGTTTCTGCATTTGGCAAATATGAAATAGATAATGAAATCCCAAATCTCATCTTTGCAGATGTTGACAATTTAGGAGCATTAGATGAGGTTAGGGCATTATTTTACAAGGAAATAGGAGGGATTCCAACAATATTATTTTCTGGAAATGGGTATAATGTTATTCAGCCCATACACATGATTTCATTAAATGATTCTAGACACAATAATAAGCAAATTGATAGAGTTGATAAAAAATTACTTTTGTTTGCAGAAAGACATCTAACAAATAACAAATGTGATTTAGGAAATCATCCGAGCACAAGGTCATGTCAGATACGTGTACCTGGTTCATACAATTCAAAAGTATTGAAAAAAGATGATTATGAAAATGCCAAAGTCAGAATTATTCAGGAATGGGATGGTAATAGAGCTGATGTAAGAAGTTTACCTTTTAAAAAGTATTTAGATAAAGTGGAAAAACAAAACCGATTTAAAATAAAAAATTTTACTAAAAATTCTTCAACAATACAATACATAGAAAACTTGCTAAAAAATAAAATCACTGATGGCAGAAAAAGGATTTTTGCATTGGTATTATGTCCATATCTTATCAATATCAAAAAACTTTCAATTAATGAAACATCCAAAGTAATCATTGATTATTTTAATGGATACATAACGCAAGATATGATAGAATATGAAGTAAAACAAGTTTCAAAAAAAGGTGTTCTACCATATAGTTTGAGTAACATGAAAGAAAATGATCCAGAGTTGTATAGTATTGTTACAAACATTATGGAGGTTATAACCAAATGAACGTTTTCCAATCACTACAGGTTTGCTATCTGAACGGAGGTTTATTTTAAATGCCTGCACTAGGTTGGGGAAAAAGCACTGATGTACTTAATGCCATACAAGATTGCATGATAAGACGCCTTACTATAGATGAATCACTTCAATATTTGGAATCTCGTGGACACAAAATGAGTGAATCAAAACTGCTAAGAATAAAACGGCATCTTAGAGAATCTACACAAGATAGACTGAACTACATTGCATATCATGAATATGCCCAATCACACCTTGACTCTATTGATACAATCAAATCTGTAATTACAAGATTGTGGGAAATTGTTAATGAGAATAAAGGTGAGAAAGAGGAGATTAAAGCCCTTGAACTAATTCCACAAAATATCAAGATTTTAGAAGAACTCTATGACGGCAATCCAATCGTAGCCACACTAGCAAGTAAATTAGCCGAAAAGGTGAAGGA
>JBOGRE010000133.1:0-1736 GCA_050749345.1 Nitrosarchaeum sp.
GAAAAAGCATGGGAAAGGACTTTACCAAAGAAATATTTGAAAAACATGGCAAAGAGACATTTAAGATACTAATTGAAAACCCACCATCAACTGTAGAGCTAAAGGATCCGCAACTATATCTAAAAAGAGTTCAATGATACTTTGATCTTAAAGTTGAATGAAAAATTTGATCCATTTGTTGCTGAATGGATATCATTTGTGAAGAATCCAAATCATAATCTAGTTGAAAAGTGTCTAAAACTAGCACAGATTCTAGAATATCCTGATCTTAACATTTCAGAATATATTAAGAAATTAAATGATATTGGAAAAGAGCTAAAACTTTCTATAAATAAAAATGATAATTCAACTTATCGTATTTCTATGCTAAACGAATACATCTTTCAGCATCATGGCTTCATGGGAGATACAGATGACTACTATAATCCAAAAAATAATTTTCTTAATGCTGTATTAGATAAAAAATCTGGCATTCCAATTACGTTGTCAATAATCTATGTTGAGATTGCAAAGTACATTGGGCTTGATCTTCACATAACTGGATTTCCAAGCCATGTTGTAGTAAAATATGGAGAGGAGATGGTTTTAGATCCATTTGATGGGGGAAAATTGCTAAGCATAGATGATCTTAGAGAAATTCTTTATGAGAGTTATGGAGAAGCAGCTGAATTTTTGCCAGAATTTTTAGATGATATAGGGTCTGAACAAATTTTAGTTCGCATATCTAGGAATCTAAAAAATTCCTACGTACAATCGTATGCATATGACATGGCTATGAGATGCATTGACATAATTCTTGCATTAGAGCCTGACTCACCTGAAGAGATTCGTGACAAAGGTATCTTAGAAGAAAGGCTCCTGCATTATGATCGGGCATTAGAATTTTTAAATAAATATTTAGAGATAAATCCAAATGCAGAAGATGTTGATTTTATTTTAGAATTGATTAAAAGTATTAGAGAAAAAAATTAATCGATAATTGATGTAATGTCATGTCCTTTCTTTAGCTGAGAAACTTCGTGTCTTGCAATTCTGTTTCTCAAAGCCTTCTTTAGTACATCAACTTCGTTTCTTAGGGAAGCAATCTCATCTTCGAGTTTTGCTACTCGCTCATAGATTGTTTCTGCGTCTCCTGAACTCATGATGATTATAGGAAGAAAAAGATCTTAAAAAGATTAGGGTAAATTTGTTGAGGGCTGGGTGAATTTTCTTGCTACAAATCAAATTCCTGGTTGCATGCAGGACACTTTGCTCTCTCTTTGCCTGGTTGGCCTAAAATGAATATTCTACCAATAGTTTTGCACAGGGGACACATGCCTGTAGTAACATTTTTTGGTCCAGTTTTAATGATTTTTTGGGTCTTGCGTCTACCCATGTATCAAAAAATGGAAAATACCGTATTTTAAATTTAATTGTTGAGTTTCAGTCGATAAAGCCAGTTTTTCATAAAAAAAACACAGGTTTTCTAATTCTGTGGTTAGTTCAATAATTGTTAGGAGATATCTAATTTACAAAAACGGGGACCCAGACACTGAGAGACAAGTGATCGCTCACTCGATTTTGGGCGTGCAGGATCCCCAAATAGACGATATAGAAATAATATTTAACAAGTAAGAATCAGATAGTCCATATTTTTGAAATTAATTTGGATTATTTTTGGTTTAAGAGTCAATTTAGGTTTGAAATGAATTTCATAATCTAGATTAACAGATAGATAATCGGTAAAATGTTTGAAC
>JBOGRE010000134.1:0-5175 GCA_050749345.1 Nitrosarchaeum sp.
TTATTGCACTTATCGGTTTAGGCATGCGAGGTACTGTTGGTGTTGCATCTAGAGTTTTTGGAGCAATAGAAAAAAACAAGGTCAATGTTGCAATGATTACTCAAGGTTCATCCGAACTAAATCTTGCATTTGTTGTCAAAGATTCTGATTCCAATGTAGCAGTTCAGGCTTTGCATGATGCATTTGAACTTGATAAAATCAACTAAAAATAAAATCATTTAAAGGAATAATTTCAAAGAATTTCATTGAATAGATTAATTATTATATTAATTATAGGTATTTTTATCACAGGAATTCTTACAGTTTCATTTATTTCTGATAATTTTGTTAACGCAAATTCTACAAAAAAAATTAATTTTACTAAAACAATGATCTCTTCCCAAGATCCAGGAGAGGGACATGAAAATCATCAATTAGCACTAATTCTATCACCAAATGAAGGCACTCTTTATGATGGTTCAATTACATTTACATCAAGCGAACCTGTAGATATTGTTGTTTTACATGAAATCAATAGTAATGATGCAAAAGGGCAACCAACATGGAGTATTGATGGAAACACCATTTATGCAATATCTTTAATTGATCTTAAAACAAAATCTGGTTCCTTTGAATTTACAGGAGCTGCTTTAGCACTACATTCCATCAATTCAAAACAATTCACCGCCACCGTCAGTGTTGATGGTTGGATTAGGGGGCAACCAACTGAAATAACTATTCAAAAACTTGAAGTACAAAAAGAACCGTCACTATTATTATCAAGAACAAATGTTGCTGCAACTATTCCCATGCATGAAGGATTCTATAATGGTAATTCAACTTTTTACATTATAACAGATTCTAGTCACCAAGAATATGCTGATCTAATTACTAAAAAACAAGGTTGGAGAGTTGAGATTGCTACTCCAATTGGAAAAACACCAGAGGATATTCTGCAAAAAATATTCATTTTTAAAAATGGAGTTAAAGGAGATGGAATATATAGACACCAAAAAGAAATTTTTTCTAGTACTCCATCTCAAGAATTAAAATACAGTGCACTAAATTCCATCATTGAAGTTACATGGAAAAAAGGTCAAAATGCAATAATTCTCAAATCATCTGAAGAAGTCATTAATGCAGAAAAGAATGGAAGAGTTGAATTTAATAAAACTGGCGTTGTAATTAACACCCCTCAAATAGTCTGGCCTGATGGACAGATGTTAGTAAGAGATGATAAACAAATCACCGATGATTTGACATTTAGTGGTGGTCAAATTACTGAAATTAACAAAGATGAGATGACAGTGATATTTGTTGCTCATCGTGGATGGGGACCAGATGGCAAAACGATATACTCCATAGTAACCGATGCAACACCTTCTGGACCAGCTGAAATGATGGGTGTTCCATTTTCACCTACATCTGAAAATCTAATTATGAATTCATCAGCAGTTGATCTATTCCAATTTCAAAATGGGATTAAAGGTTCAGGACCACTAGGATTTCAAGCAGGAATAGCTACAGGAATACCTGGCAATGAAAATTATAGTCCTATACGGCATATCTATAATATAGAATGGAATAATCCAGAAAACGCAAAAATTCTTGAAACAATATCTGATATTAATTCATTCAAAGCAAATGACCTAATTTCAGTCAGTTTAGCTCGCCCCATGAACAGTAATCACATAGTGAATAGCCCCTTAATAGATCCATTCCAATAAAAAATAAATCACTAAACGGATAAATTACTTGAAAGAAACTTTATTGTAAAATTGACTGGTAAACTCTACATTGTTGGTGTTGGTCCTGGGCATCATGATCATATGACATTCAGGGCTAAACAAGTAATTGAAGAAAGCGATACAATCGTGGGGTATGAAACTTATGTCAACTTAGTCCAAGATCTCATTGAAGGTAAAACAGTTCATCGCTATGCAATGACGCAAGAAGTTGAACGTGCTCACCAATGTATTGATCTAGCAAAATCTGGAAAAATAGTATCACTTGTTTCAAGTGGTGATCCAGGAATTTATGGAATGGCAGGATTAATCTATGAAACACTTGCAGCATCAAATTGGAATCCTAAAGATGGTTTACAAGTTGAAATAGTTCCAGGCGTTTCTGCTTTAAATTCATGTGCATCAATAATTGGTTCACCATTAATGACTGATTTTGCAGTTGTAAGTATGAGTGATTTATTGGTACCGTGGGAAATAATAACAAAAAGAGTCGAAGCTGCAGCACAAGGCGATTTTGTAATTGTGATCTACAATCCAGCAAGCAAAAAAAGAATACATCAACTGATAGATACAAGAAAAATTCTTTTAAAATACAGAAAGCCTACAACTCCTGTGGCAATAATTAAAGGTGCATTTAGAGATTCACAGACAATTGTTATGACAGATTTAGAAAATCTTCCAAACCATTCTGATCAACTGGGAATGATTAGTACAGTTATTATTGGAAATTCATCGACTTATATTTTCAAGGATTTGATGATTAATCCTCGAGGCTACAAATCAAAATATAATTTAGAAGAACAAACAAATCCTAATCTTAAAGTCTAATAACTTTTCTTAATTGCTTCAAACAATTCTTCACTTAGGTTCAACTTTTGACGAATTGGTGAAATCACCTTAACTAGGTACTCTCCAACAGTTTGTTTAAGATCGGTTGGATGTAATTTTTTCTCAGCAAAATCAAGTTCTAATTGATTATAATCCATATATATCATATTTCCACCAAATTTTTCTGGCCTTTCTATTTTGATTTCATTAAATTCATGAAATATTACATGTTTTAAAATTTCTAATAATGGATTATTTTGAATATTTCCTTCTTCGCACCATGCTTTTTTGATCTTTGTTCTTATTTCATCATCTGAATTATGAATAAAAATTCCAGAATTTGGATCTGATTTACTCATTTTTCCTAAAATTTGTGAATCTTTTGTATCTGCTGGTTTTAAAAGACCTGGTAATAATTTATGATGAACCGCAACTGGAACCTTCCATTTCATTTTTGGGAAAATCTCTCTAACCAACATGTGGATCTTTCTCTGATCCATACCAGCATGAGCTATGTCAACATCTAAAAAGTGAATATCAACTGCTTGCATAGGTGGATACAATAATTTTGCGAGATCTATTTTTTCTTCATTTTCTGAGCGTCCCATAATGGTAAGTGTTCTCATAGTTCTTGCTAGTGACATGTGTTTAGTAAATTTCACAAGTTCAGACCAATACTCTGTTTTTTCTTGATAAAGATCTGAACCTAAAACAATATTTGCCTCAGGGCATACCAATTTGAAAGCATCGTGATAATACTTTGAAACTTTGGAGATCATCTTCCAATCACCTCCTAATTTATCATTGATCAAAGTATGCCAATCTGCAAGAAATACAGTACATTTTACATCTGCCTTGACAAAATCATTAATCTTAAAACCTGTACTAATTAAGCTCCCCAAATGTAAAAACCCTGAAATCTCTAAACCAATGTAGTGTTTTGGAGAAGAATTTGTTTTAAATAATTGAATTAATTCATCATGTGTGACTACCTCTTCTGTAGGAGGTCTTTCAATTAATTCAATTTTTTCAGTGATATCCAAATCAAAACAACTTCTGAGATGTAGGTCTATAAAGTTATTTGAAATAATAGTTTAATTGGAATTTGCAAGATTTGAAATAGTCAAGTGACTAATCATTATTATGACACTTGAAGAAGGATTAGAACTCATTGAAAACTACAAGAAAGGTTTACAAAAATTTCTAGATGGATTACCTGAACAAGCAGTACAGATAGGCTCTGAAATGATTAAAATCCTAACAATGAGCTCAAAAAACGAGATTGCAAATTTAGAAGCAATAAAAAAAGCATTAAAACATATACCTAAACATGAATCAGGATTATCTAATTGATTAGAACTAATTTTTATTATTCATTGATAAATCAAATATAGGAACTAATTGAGAATTATGATTGAAGATAAATGGCAACGACGAGAACAAAGAATTATTACAATCATAGTAAAATTTACAACTTATAAAAAATGGATTTCCTTCATGCAATTATCAATAGAAGCAAAAATTGAACATCAAACATTAACTAATTATGTTGATCTATTAGTCAAAAGGGGTATTATTACAGAATATAGAGGAAAAAATAAGTCAAGATTATTTTGTATGTTTGGACATCATGACGATATTGAATATAATGAAAAATTTCGAACTTTCACACAAAAAGATTTAATGAATAAAGAAGAAGCAGAAGAAGAACTCTCTAAAATATACACATTAGGAATAGATGATCTTTATCATAAATGTTAATTAATAAACAAACTAAATTCTTAAAAATACGTTTATCCGAAAAATACTTTAATTAACGTTATTTTTTGTAAAATAAAATAATTAAAAATACTACTTACAATTTTTTTTATGTTTTCTTAGATCTTCTGAAGAATCAAATTCTGTACCGCAAGCTCTACACTTTTCCTTTTTCTTGTTGTGTGCAATTTCTTGATGTTTTTTTAATCTTTCTGGATCAGAAAGTATAGTTCCACATTTTTTACATTTTGTTTCATTAGAACTTCCAAACAATCCCATGTTTAGTATAATACTACCTAGTAGAAAAACTAGTTTTTCCACTGAAAATCACCTGATTCTAAATTCTCCAAGAGAACAAAAAACCATTAGTTTGGCAGATTATCTTTTGCGAATACTTTCATAGGCGAAAATATAAACAAAATCATGGTTTCTAAACAATTTGAGGAGCAATTTTATAAATTTTGTACTGAAAATAATATTGAATGGGATGACAAGAAAAGACGATGGAGTAAACCATTTCATCCTAAAATAAAGAACATTTGGGTTCCGTCTGATAAAGGAGATTTTCTAAACTCTATACGTCCAAAAGAAAAAGGATACTATGACTCTAAATTTTTAGGATGGGAACTTGGTGCCATTAAGAAAGAATATTGCTTTTGGTGTGGTAGAATTATAGAAGAAACAAGAAAGCATGATCCACGTTCAGAAACAGTAAAATTTTGTAATTCCACTCATAGAAAGGCATTTGGTAAAGTAAAATCTGATCAAGAAAAACTCGGAAAAATATTTGCATCTAGATGAATATTTTTAATCTATAATTCTAAATTTTTTCTTGGTTTAGTGCTGAGATAAAACGCATGAGCAC
>JBOGRE010000135.1:0-2444 GCA_050749345.1 Nitrosarchaeum sp.
CAAGAACATTTGTGGTATAGGTCTCTATGGGATCGTTATAGGATTCTTGAACTAATGATTGTGCTGCCATGTGAATTACAATTTCTGGTTTGTGTTCCTTGATTACCTCACTGAGTTTGTTCAAGTCTTTCACATTTCCAATAATGGAGATCATATCATCTTCAACATGAGATAATTCATACAAGCTAGGCTTTGTTGGAATTGATTTTGAAAATCCTACCACATCTGCACCTAATTTTTGTAGACATAATGATAACCAACTTCCTTTAAAGCCAGTGTGACCAGTAAGTAATACTTTTTTATTCTTCCAAAACTCTGAATTCATTCCCAGATTTTCCAATCGGCCTTTCCAGAATTCCATAATGATTCTAGATAATTTTTATCTCTCAGGGTATCAACAGGATGCCAGAACTTTTTGTGTCTGTATGCACTTAATTGTCCTTCATGCGCTAATCTTTCTAGAGGATCTCTTTCCCAAACCGTTGAATCTCCTTTAATGTAATCAAAGACTTTAGACTCCAACACAAAATAACCACCGTTTATCCAACCCCCATCTCCAGCTGGCTTTTCTTTAAACGCTAAAACATCATCCTTGTCTATTTCTAAAATGCCAAATCGCCCAGGTGGTTGAACAGCTGTTATGGTTGCTATTTTCTTCTTATTCCTATGAAAATTGACCAACTCTGAAATATTGATGTCTGCCAAACCGTCGCCATAAGTAAAGCAAAAAGTATCGTCTTCTACATATTTTTTTACCCGACCTAATCGCCCACCGGTCATTGTGTCTAATCCAGTATCTACTAGAGTCACTTTCCACGGTTCAACGGATTTGTGATGTACTTGCATAGAATTATTTTTCATATCTATAGTAACATCAGACATATGAAGAGAATAATTTGCAAAATACTCTTTAATCATATACCCCTTATAACCGCAACAAATAACAAAATCATTAATTCCGTATTTGGAATAAATCTTCATTATGTGCCACAAAAGTGGCATGCCTCCTATATCGATCAGTGGTTTTGGCTTCAAGCTAGATTCCTCAGAAATCCTGGTGCCTAAACCGCCTGCTAGTATTACTGCCTTCATTAACCTCTATTCAAATTATTTTTCAGTATGCCTATAAACTTTGTATATTTGATAAATTAATTGAGGAAGAAATGAATGAACGATTAAAAAAACCAGGCTTGCAAGAAAACAATGTTGTGCTTCTTGACTCTTCATTCCAATTAAACGAATTAAAAAAATTTGAACAAAAAACTGATAAAATAATAACATTTGGGTATGAATCTCATAAACTTCTTTTAAAACATGAAATACCGCACGAGATATCTGATGATTATTTAACAGTTCAAGATGCGAGTGACGTCCAAAACAATTCATATAATTTTATTAAATGGTCTGACGAACCAGCAGTATCAAGTTTTCTTGACTATGAGGGAATCAACTTAGGCAAATTATTTTTTGTTGAACTCCATAACATTTTAGTCCCTTTTCTAAAAAGCTTTTTAGAAATTGTTAGAATTCATCAAAAGCATCCTAATGGAAATTTTTTTGTGACTCCTAAATTATATCCAATCATATCCTCACTTACAGAATCAGTTACTATTATACAAACACATGATGATCTTATACAAAAGTCAGTCTTACCGTCAATCAAATATGGAATCAAAATAGGAAGAAAACAGTTTACTATATCTCTTTCCGATAAACATTTTCAAAAGATAAAAAATTTTACAGAAATATTTATACATACTTTTTTCTCATCTAAAACGAAACTCCAAAATAAAAAAAATGTCTTATTAATAGAATTCAGTCCAACTAGATACAAGAGATTCTTCTCAAATATGCCTATAAGTAATTTAAATGCCGTTTTACACAATAGACGAATTCCATCTATATGGAATTTGGAATCGCTTTCTATGATCAAAAAATCGAAATGTACTGTAACAACGATTCATAGTTTATTGAATAATAATGTAAAAAATTTGATAAATCATGGAATTCAATATGAAAAAATACAAA
The DNA here is from genome assembly GCA_050749345.1 of Nitrosarchaeum sp. Taxonomy (GTDB): domain Archaea; phylum Thermoproteota; class Nitrososphaeria; order Nitrososphaerales; family Nitrosopumilaceae; genus Nitrosarchaeum. The sequence goes on from JBOGRE010000135.1 coordinate 2,029, forward strand.
TTAATTGTTTATGGGAAAACAAAGATTTCTTTGAATCATATTTTTCGTTAAATGGGATCTCATTTTGGTCAATTTTAAAACCAACTTTCATTAGGCTGTTCGAAGCGAGAATCTCAGAATATATCAAAGAGATAGAAATAACGAAAGAATTACTAAATAAACATCATTTTTCGTCTATTCTAATCTGGTCAGAAAGTGGAGTCCATGAGCAAATAGCTATCTTTCTTGCAAAAAAACTCAACATCAAAATTGCATTAATTCAACATGGACTTTATGATGATACCATGGAAGCACACATTTTCAATCAATTGGGGCTCTTACCTAATTATTCGGACAAATTCCTTGTTTGGGGAGAAACTCTAAAAAAATATGCAATTAGTTGCGGAGTTCCTAGCGAAAAAATAGAGGTAATAGGA
>JBOGRE010000136.1:0-2132 GCA_050749345.1 Nitrosarchaeum sp.
GGGTTGGATTAGATCAGTTAGTAAATTTGTAAAAGATGGAGAGAAAAAAGTATTACTAGTAAAAAAAGTAAATTCAGATAGAGGAGATATAGATCTTTCATTAAAACAAGTATCCAAAGATCAAAAGAAGCAGAAATTAAAAGAAGTCAAAAAATTTGAAAAGGGGAAAACATTACTAGAAAACGTTAAAGAAAAGGGAAAACTTTCAGATGAAGATATTGAAAAATTAGAAGACAGTATTTATTCAAAATTTGATTCTGTTTATGATGCTTTTATTGAAATTGGAAGAAATGGAATAGAATCAATAAAAGAGTTAAAGATTCCTAAAAAAACGACATCGGTTATTGAAGAAATATGTTCTAAAATCAAACTTCCTTCAGTTGAAATTAGAGGAATTATGGAAATTACAAATAACAAATCAGATGGAGTTGAAATTATTAAAAAAGCGCTTTTGGATGCAACAAAAAAAGATCCTACAATAGATATTACTTATTTGGGTGCCCCAAAATATAGACTATCTATTATTTCAGAGGATTTCAAATCTGCTGAAAAAAAACTAAAACCAATAATAGTAGAAATTCAAGAAAGCATAGAAAAAAAGAAAGGTTCATTCAAATTTACCAGAGAAGAATCTAAAAAAACTAGAGAGAATTAAGATGAGATTTCAATTAAGAAGATGCTTAAAGTGTAATCACTATTCACTTAAGGAAAAGTGCCCACTATGTAATGAAGAGACAATATCTGCACATCCAGCTAAATTTTCACCAGATGATAAATATATGAGATATAGACTAGCTGAAAGATATAATTAAAATATCAAATTAGTTAGTTGGAACAAAGTCTTTGTTAACTTTATAGATGAATACGTCTATCATAGGTTGATCTTTCTCTATATTGAAACTTGGAGAAGCGTGTACAAGTTGTAATGGACCATTACTTTCAGAAGTATATTTGATGTCTTTAACATATACTGGTGTAAATCCTGGTTGATATGTTGCTGATTGCTCATTAGTTTGGAAATTTACATATGCTAAGGGAGTAAACGGGAACATTTTACCTAGCAAAGTATTATTCCAAAAATAATCAGTACCACTAATACCATCAGATTGTAAATATTGTGTTTGAGATTCTTCTGCAATTCGTATAAACCATTGTTTTTTTGATTCATCACCACCACCTTGTAATAAGTAAAGAGCTTGTCCTTCGTTATCAACTGCCAATCTCTGACCTGAAACAAAAACTACAACATAATCAGCTTGCATGTCTGTTAACATTTTCCATCCTTTTTCTGGAGGACTCATTAGCATTTTTGCAAGATTTCCTATAATACTAGTATTTAGTGTAGAGTTATCTGCGATTGTTGCTCTTTCTCCCAATGTAGATATCCAATATCCATAATCCCACCAAGATGCAATGACGGCATCTTTAGGAGTATTATTTTTTATCCATTCCATTGATTCTAGCCAATCATTTGTACTTACTGGATATGAAGAACCACCATTGAGAATTGTAGATGGGGCTTTTGCTGCTGTAACCCAATTGCCATTTGATGGAAAAGAAAGTGGAATGACTAAAAGAACAATTATTCCTGTAAGAAATGAAAATTTGATAATTAAATTTTTAAATCTGTTACTTTCTGTGTTACTTAAAATATCTTTTACGAGTACAGATAATCCGATTGAAGATAATATTATCAAAGATAAAGATGCAAAGACTTCTAATCTTACAAATGCAGAGCTAACATATATTCCAACTAACCCAAAGATTAATGAAAACATAATCATATCATTTTTTATAAAACCAGAATTTTTTATTTGTTGATTTTTTACAATTAACCAAATTCCTAATCCTGCAAAGATCATCAGAATAGAATGAAACACGAATGATTGTTGAATTGTTGTACTAGCATGTTCAGCAACTGAATCTACTAAAGGAATAGAAGTAGTTAAAAATGGATTAATTGCATTTAGATATCTATAACTTGGGAGTGGTAAAAATTTTGCATCAGCATTAATTATCAAAATACATGTACCAAATATCAAAATAAATGCTAAAAATAATAAACCATTTCTAGTTTTTTTGTTTTCATTACTCTTACTTTGAATAAAAATACAAACTATTATGAAAATTGT
>JBOGRE010000137.1:0-4861 GCA_050749345.1 Nitrosarchaeum sp.
TTTGGGTTGTTTTATAATCATTACGAGATCTTATCATGGAAAATCATTCTAAAATGTGTAACATTGTATACTTAGAATGTATGCTAAAAGACCTGCACAGATAATTTACTGGAATTACCTTGAAAAAAATTTCGTCAACCTTTTTTCAGATAGGAGTACACATTGAGAAGTCCACGCATTCGCCTAAATGGCAAACGTGTCACAAAGGAGCAGATAGTTCTAGAGATAACAAACCTGCTGCATGGAACATCGGTCAGACGACCATATTCCCTTTCAGTGCAGGAGGTTGCAAAAGCTCTTGGCGTTAGCCGCGCTACCATATACAAGTACATCTATCTAGCAGAGGCAGACCAAAAGATCCCAAAGCTAGCAAAAAATGGCCGGCTTGCACTGCCACCAAAGGCACAAGAAACCGTATTTCGGCAGTTTAACTATCACAACAAAATAACAAGCGATCCCCTCGTTGTAGACTGGGTGGATGATATTCTTACCAGAAAGGGTGGTGAGCCACTCAAGTCCTGGAGATACAGAATACGGACATTACAGTCAGTATGCAACACATGTCACATCAACCCCTCAGATCTCCTAGTCTCTCACAGAAATACCGAAAAAATCCTGCGCAGTTATACACTCCAGTATAGAGACGGCAAGGCATCACTTGACTCTCGCGGAAAAAAGCCATTGAGCCGGAGGCACGGTGTATATAGAATAGTTCAGGGAGTTCGTGATTTTTGCGCCTTTTATGGAATGACCTGGCGCAGGGGAGTTGGTGGAATAATGTCACAAAAAATTATAGATCACGGCAAGTATTCAGATGTACGACTAACTACTGATGAGCTAGAAAAAACAGATAATTTTATCAAAGATACGTGGGGCCTTGATTCAGATATTTACCGCTGGTTCTGGGTTGGCATAGAGTCCTGTGCCAGGTTCAATGCACTGTATAACATGGAGCTAGATTACAGTAAAGTCAAGAGCAAAACTGGCAAGACTGTCTTTGTCCTTACCGCATATGAATCAAAAACTGATTATATTCGAGGTGGCAAGTGGTACAAGTATATCACAAGGCCTGACACACAACAAAGCATTGAGCTGCTAAAGTCTCGGGGGTCAAGGCGAATTTATGAATCCGGCACACTAAAAACTCCCTTTAGGAGAGGCATTTCAGAAAAATTATGTCTAATTTACAAGCATCTAGGAAAAACAAACAGATACTTTTTCACTCATCCGACACATGTCTTACGTCACATTGGTGCCCACTATTGGCTTGAAAAAAAGGACTACAACTATGGAATAGTGTCTGAAATTGGTGGCTGGAATACCATTGATGAGCTCAAAAAATCCTACGGCCAGATTCCTCCAGAACGGATCTTGGAGATAATAGAAGAGTAAAGAATTTGGATTAACATTTAGAATGTTTGAAATTAAGATTTGCTATATAGCGTCCTTCTTTTACGCAGTGAAGTCGTATTTTTAAACTCGATTTCACCAAATTTTTTGGATAGGGTTTTAAGCATTCCCACAAAGGTGTATCCTGCTGCAAAATGTACAAATTTTTCTCTAATTTCATCATATGTTATAGGACAATTACAATCATAAGAAAAACGTCTACATACATAAATAAAAATTGCTATTCCTGAAACCAAAGGATCTTTACCTGAAAATATCGCATCACTTTCACCAATCACTAAAATTTCCTTTGCGGTATTTGCCATAGAAATTCTTTGATTTTTGTCTAGATCATCTTTGAATATTTTAAGAAGTGCATGTACTGTACGAGCGCGGTCCTTAGCAGGATCATTCGTTGGTATGATTCCTCTTCTGGCTCTAACATGCGGAATTCGTTTTCTTACCATTATTATTCAATAGTAAATTTCGCTGTGAAACTTTTATTCCTATCTAGTAGCTTTAGCAGTTCAAATCTTTCAGGGTTTGAACTTTGGTTTATCTATATTAGTAAATCATGATCTATAATGATCCATGCCTACAATTTCAGCAAATGTTACGAAAAAAGAATTGGATGCAATCAGAGAATATGCAAATGCTTGCGGTGAAACAACATCGAATTTGATTAGAAAAACAGTGATTGAAGAAGCGATATTTTTGAATGGGTTTGACGGTCCTAAAGAATATCAATGCAATATTTCGATGCCAGATAACACATCAGGCAAAGAAGAAGATGAGATACTAAAAAATTCCATCAATAAGATTAGAAGAATTCTTGGAATTGAAGAAGTTAATGAAATATGAATGATAAGAAAATAGTGGAATTAAGAATACTCGATTTTCAATAAAAAAATAGACCACTTTATAAACTAAAATTCCGATCAAGTTTTATGACCTTAAAACAATACACTTACTGTACATCTATGAAGGATATCAATACAGTATTTACAGAAAGATTGGACGATATTTCAAGTAATCTTAAAGAATCCAATTACAGAGTTTGCGATAAAATAGCCCATGATCTTGTTAATTTGGCATGGAATTTAGAATTGAAGGATGAAGTTTTCATAAGTGAAATACTCGAATCCATTTTTATGAATCTTTCAGTGACAATAGATGGTTATGAGGTACCAGAGGATAAAGCAAAAGAACTAAAAGATCAAATGATAAAACTTATGCAACCTCTAAGAGATGCATATAAAAATAAAAATTCTACATCGCTTTATAATACTTTGAAGGAATTAAGATATTGTGCTACGTTTCACCAACTTACTGCTTGGCAAAAATATAGACCAACAAGTAGGCGTAAATTTTTAATGGAGAGAGAGTAAGATGACGCTATTAATTAGCAAATCAGAGAAACATGATTATCCTATAACAAGATATCAAGAAATGCTTCAATATCTCACAAAAAAAATTGAAGTTGAAAAGCCAGAAGAAATACACCATTCTCTAGTTCAGGCTTACGCAAATCTATATGAGATGGTAGAAGAATTAATGGCTGAAAGTCGAATAAGACATCAAATAATCCATGAAGAACCAGAATATATTAAAAATAAAATTTTGAGTGAAATAGTTGAAAAAAATCATGATTACCTGTTCAAAAACTATCATGGAGAATATGTAGCATTAACCTTTGACGGAAGTGTTGTGGCACATTCAGAATCTCAAGTTGACCTTCTTGACAAAATTTATAATATTGCTATCCCAAAAAATCAAATATTTATTTATTCTGTTCCATTAGCATAAAATGCCAGAATTAAGTGGTAATTTCGAACAATCTAGATTCTCTCTACGAAAGATTCCAATGTTAGAAATAAAATTTTCAGTTACAAATCAAAACGGAAAAAATTTTCAAAAAACAGAGAAATTTTGGGTGGATTCTGGTTTTGATGGTGATTTAAAAATGCCACAAAGTTTTGGTAATCAATTGAAAGGGATGAGGATGCCAGCCATATCTAGATTAGGTGGCAATGCTTCAGGAAGCATAACATATGATATTTTTAAGGCAAAAATAATCAAGATAACGCTTAATGGTTTGGGTATTAATAACGAAGAAATTGATTGTGCATTAAGTTGTTTTGGAACGAATGACACAGCGCCTTTAATAGGGCTAAATGCTCTTTCTCGATGGAAAACATGTTTGGATTTGCCTAATGAAACACTATCGGTATCATAAAAATGTAAAGTAAATTCAAAAAAATTTTGTTATTTCCTGTAAACTTTGCAAGATTTATTATCGAGTAAGAAGATTTTTGCACCAAGTATGGGATTCCATTTTTATTCTTTATTAATAAACTCGTTTGTTGCTAATAGATGGAACCAAAAATAGAACCGCTATTGGCACGCAAACCATCCGGTTAGATACACTATCGTTGCAAATCTTAGAAGGTTTAAACCAGATAGAAGGTGGTTCGTCGTCTGGAGGATTACCAGAATGGCGTAGAATGTTTTTAGATGAAATTTCAGACATGAAAATTCTTAAGAGAACCTTCCATGGGTAAAGGCCAACATCAGGAAAGCATAGTAGTTTTGATAGAATCATTCTAATCGTAGAATACACAAACTACTTCCAATTTTCCCATGCTCTCTTAATGAAGTAATCACTTTTATCTGGAATTGCATAAATCCTTGTAGTAAATCCCTTGATAGAAGGGTGCAGATTTTTGAATTTACTTTTTCCAATTATTTTCTCCCATGGATTAATTTCGTTTGCCATTTCTTTAAGAATTTTTTTATCATTGTTCCAAATATATTGACGCCTTGATGATAAAGTCTCTACCGTTTTACGGCTAAGACCTGTTTTCTCAGAAAATAAATCAAGATATTTTTCCCTCTTTGATTCTAGAATTTTTCTTTCCTTTTCAGCTTTTATAGGATCCCTATACTTGAAATAATCTAGTTGGTAATCAGCACTTCTGAAATCCCATAATGTACTGTTAAATTCAGACCCGACTGGGTTTTTGAATAAGAATTTTCTTAGATAAACCATGTCCAAATCTTTTCCTTGCTCTCTTAATCCTTGTGCGTAAACTAATGGCAAAGGTATTGCAGGCTCGATATTTCCTTCAGGAAGGTCTCCAAGCCTGTGATGAGGACATTTTGAATTACAATCAGTATGAGGTGACTTGCCAAGCAGTCCTAGTTGCTTTGCCTGCCAAATCTCATTAATAATGTTCTGAGTAATTTTTACAGTTTCTGAAACCACTTGAAATGCGGCTAGCCTTGGATATACTAGTAATGTTTCTGGCAAAACATCTTGATACAATTTAGGAATAATAGAATTTTTACCAGAACCTAATCTTTCTTCTAGAATCAGCACTCCATTATTTTGAGAAATTGAATTGTAATACGAGGCTTGAAAATTATCTGGCTTGGAATTAATTTTTGAAGTATTTTTTACCTCAATTAAAAT
>JBOGRE010000138.1:0-1753 GCA_050749345.1 Nitrosarchaeum sp.
GTCTATATTCCCCCCTCATATGTGCTCCCAATCAAATTTGAACCAAAAGAGCAAAGATAGATTAATCTCTTTTTGATTTTGCAACTTGTTGGCTACTTTTAATGTTCATGTAACAATTGAAAACAAGCCAGGTATCAGTGATCCTGAAGGTGAAACAATCCTAAATGATCTAGTCCTCAAAGGGAATCATTTTGCAGTATCTAAAATAAAAACCGCAAAGATGCTAAAATTTACGATCAAAGACAAAGACAAACAATCTGCAAAAACCAAAGTCCAAAAAATCTGCGATGAACTACGCATTTACAATCCAATGGTAAGCAAAGTCACAATCGATGTCTTTGATGCTTGACTGATATTGGAAATTTCTCACATGATTCCTGTACGATTACTGTTTATCCGTTTATTATAAAATATTAAATACTATAGTGCTCTATAGTGCACTATGAAGCAAGGAACAACTATTCAGTTATCCCAGAAATCAAAGGAAAAACTGGCATCTCTAAAAAATCATCCACAGGAATCATTTGATGACATGTTAAACCGACTCATAAAGGCTGTTTATGAGGAGGATGTAGACCTGCTTACTAAAACAGATATTGCAGATATTGAAAAATCTATACAAGATATAAAATCAGGCAAATTTATGACAAATGCTCAACTCAAAAAGAAATATGGTTTATGAGATGGACTGCAATATGGGCTCCAAAAGCACAGAAAGAACTCGGCAAATTACCAACTGAAGACATAAAACGAATTTTAAAAAAAATAGGCAATGTTGAAGAGAATCCTTTTTTGTATCTTGAAAGGATGATAAATTCCCCTTTTTTCAAGATCAGGATAGGACATTACAGAGTCATAGTTGATGTTGTAAATGACAAGCTAATACTGTATCTACTCAAGGTTAAAAAACGTTCAAGAATCTATGATTAAAAAATAAATGATCATATCAGTGAGATTAACATGAATATTCACAATAATATGATGCATCAAGAATTTTTTCTAGTATACAAATGGCAATTTTGTATGAAAATATATCCGTATTTCCTCATATGTCAAAATTGAGCAGTCTTGTTTACAGATACTAGTCGATCAGAAATTATTGCTTGTACTATTTGATTCAAATTAAATATTGCTGCAAATAAAACAAATCGTGAAGGTAGGTGTAATCGTTTTTCCAGGCAGCAATTGCGATCGCGACATGTATCATGTATTGACTGATGTATTCAAACTAAAAACAGAATATTTCTGGCATGAAAAGGGGCTGCCAAAAAACATCGATGCCGTAATACTGCCAGGCGGGTTTTCTTATGGTGACAGACTGAGGTCAGGTGCAATTGCAGCGCACAGCCCAATAATTGAAGATATCAGAAAAATGGCAGATAAAGGAATCCCGATTTTAGGTGTATGTAACGGATTTCAAATTCTTGTCGAAGCAGGATTGCTCCCAGGAGCATTGCTCAAAAATACCACACTAAATTTTATGTGCAAATGGACTCATTTGATAGTTGAAAACAACAAGACCCCTTTTACAAATAAATTAAAACTGCACCAAAAAATTCCAATCCCAATTGCAAACGGTGAGGGAAGATACTATGTTGATAACGACACTTTAAAAAAATTAAAAAGACACAATCAAATTGTATTTAGATATAGTGAGGTAATCAACGGCTCTACAGATAAGATTGCCGGAGTCTGCAATAAAGATGGAAACGTTGTTGGCATGATGCCACATCCAGAAAGAGCAGCAGAGTCT
>JBOGRE010000139.1:0-1510 GCA_050749345.1 Nitrosarchaeum sp.
GTGTGAATATCATCACTTGATGTAAAATCAAGTTCATTGATTTTGGAAATTATCTGTCTTAGGATAGTTGGACTTTCTATTCTGTTTGTAAAACCTTTGAAAATTGATGCAATGTGAGTTTTTTGAATATTAGAGTCTCCATTTAATTCTGCTAGTTTTGGAAATAAAGTTGTATTTACAAAATCAATTAATTTAGAATTTGGGATTTTTTTCTCATCAGTCCAGTATTCCCATCTTAAATTATCAGGTAGGATTCGGTGATATTTTTTTAACGATTTTTCTCTCTTTTTTTCATGATCATTAAAGCATTTTAAAAACAACATCCATGAAAATTGCGGTAATCTTTCTACATCACTAGATAATCCTTCATCTTTTCGCATTAGATCGCGACAAGTTTTGATAGTTGAACGTAAACTTTGTGCATCCATATTATTTCATAATCATTCTTATCTATTCATACTTTAGGTAAAATTGTATTATTCATTTTGCTAGTTTTCCTGAGAATGCCTTATCTAGTATTGCATTATTTTGATGAACGAGCATTTTTTCAATGTGTTTGGTCAAGACAGTTGTATTTTCAATAGATTTTTTAATTTTATCAATATTTAATTTCTTCTTATCGAATTTTTCAATTATTATTTTTTGTTCAGATATAGAAGGAACTACTATAGAAAATTCTCGTATTGTTTTAATACCTAAATCAGGAATAGATCCGCCTCTTATTCCTTGGATAGAATAAAGCTGAAGTCGTGATGAATTTAAATTCAGCAATAAATAATCAGACGTAATTACGTTTTTGTTTGGTTTTAAAAGGACTAAACTATATGACATGGCAAAAGGTTTTTTTGTTTTAATTTGTCTTGCTTTACCGATAGTCCCATAACGAGAAAACAAGATATCATCAAATTCAGGTTTACATCTTTTTGTCTGATATTCATAATCTTGAATAGAGATTTTTTTTGCAAAATCAAAATTAATTTCCCCATCTTTAGTAAAATCCTTAGTAGATATTAGAGGAATTCCATTTTGGACTTTTGGAGGCATTTTATGATCAGGATCTATGATTTTTTCACATACTTCATTTAATTTCATAATTGGATGTGTATTAGAAGTAAAAGAAGGCAAACAAGCATCTATTATATATCCATCAATGGTTTGACTTAAAATAGAATTTTTTTGCTCTATTCCTTTTTTAATTTTTAAAATTTCATTTTTTGCTTTTTCAAGTTTCCCTAAAACATCATCAAGTTTTTGAATAATTGTTTGTTGAATTTTTTTATCCTCTGGAAAGATTATTGGAAAATCATTTACGAATTTTGTATTTATTCCACCTATTGTTCCTTGAGTCTTTTTAGAAATTATCTTTTGACCAAAGTTTGATCTTAAAAAATGAAACAAAAATTTTGGCAATACTCTGTCATCGGTTCTAATTATGAATACATGTTCATTGACACAAGCAGATTCATAAGGAAATGCATTATCAACAAAAGATGTTTTCCCTGTTGTAGCT
>JBOGRE010000140.1:0-2308 GCA_050749345.1 Nitrosarchaeum sp.
AATGTTTGAGCTTTGCACCAATACAATAAAAAAAGGACAATCCGAGATGGAGCTTCAAACCATTTTGATGTCATTTGCAATAGAGCGAGACATGTTTGCAACTGGATACAAATCAACTCTTAACCCACTGATCATAGCTGGTGGACCAAATGGTGCATTGCCACACGCACAAGTGACAAAAAGAAAGTTTGCAAATGGCGACATGATTGTAGTAGATCTTACTTTGAGATACAAAGGATATGTTTCAGATGCAACAAGAACTTTTGGTCTGGGTTCTGTTTCAGCTGGAGCAAAAGAAGTGTATGAGATTGTAAAAGAGTCGCAAAAAGCAGGTCTGAAAGCCGTAAAGCCTAAAGCTTCTTGCAAATCTGTCGATGATGCCTGTAGAAATGTGATAAAAAAGAAAGGATACGCCAAATACTTCATCCATTCCACTGGTCATGGAATTGGACTTGAGGTTCATGAGTTGCCATGCTTGAGTCAGCTGAGTAAAACACGTCTTGAAAAGAACATGGCAATAACAGTAGAGCCTGGAATTTATCTTCCAAAAAAATTTGGAGTACGAATAGAAGATTCTCTAATTGTAAAAGACAAGCCAGATGTCATGCACAAGTTTACAAAAGATCTAATCATTATCTAGATTGAATGGTTGATACCTCAAATGAGGTATCAAAGAGGTATCACGAAATACAGAATTCCGTATCAAAAACGTCTATCTGTAAATGAATCTATTGATAAAGAGTAAAAAAGGGAGCCCCCCTTACGAATAAAAATCTGCGTTATGACTAGGATTATGATGTGGTGTGATTTGTTGGAGAATCGTTAAAAGAAGATTCCTAAAATACAGGAAAGAGTAATTATGATGTATTAATGTTCGGAAGGAAAAACGAAGAAACGCAGATAGAGGAAAAAGAACAGAAACAACCTGAAACAATCAACGTAAAGGAACCTTTTCTCATACCTAACAAGGAAATTCCTGAAAAGCAGATGCAGGATTTTATTAAAATGATAGAAATTACAAGGCAGGAAACAAGTAACGTTCCTAAAGCACCAATTCTTTATCAAGACATAGAAACTGGAAGAATTCTATTTTTCGAGGTTGATATTTGTCTTCCATTGAAAACTAAAGATGAAGTGACTCTTTGGTATAGAACCAAACATGAAGGAGTGCTTAACAAGAAATTAAGAGTATTTGAAGCTGTAACTAACTATAGGGTATTTTATTATGATCTAACCAATCCACATCCATTAACGTGGTCTTTGAGTAATGGTGAAAGTGTTGTAGTAAATAATCAACGAAGATATTCAACATCACAGAGACAAGGAAGTTTTGCGGGATTTGGAGCTCGTGGGATATTTGCAGGCTCAACTGGTGGTACTTCACTAAGTCAAAGTGAAACTGTTGGAGATGTTGTTTTAATGTCTGAAGGTCAGATTGATTTTACTTTTTTTGGGATAGAAGATCCGCATGGTTTAGCAGGACTTATAAAAAATGTAGTAAAAAATAGAATGGACCTAGTAGAAAAATTGAGAATGCAGGATGCAAATGATAAAGTACCAAAAGTATTAAACAAAGACTCCATTAATTGTGAAAAATGTGGTTCGTCGAATCCCAATAAATCAAAATTTTGTAATAAATGCGGTGCAAAACTCGGTTCTGCCTGTACTAAATGTGGGGCTTATAATCCAGATAATTCCTCATTTTGCAATAAATGTGGATTCACTCTTAAGTAATCATATCGAATTTTTCTCAAAATAATTCATCGAAATAGGCATAGATTCATTCATAATTTTTGAATTAATACTTTCGATTTCACCTCACCGACGTTTCTTATCCGTATTTAGATTCTTTTCTCAATTTCTTTACGTAGGAATTTAACAAGATCTAATTTTTTCATACGTCCTGAATAAGATATTTTTGAATTAACAACGATCAAACTGTTATATTCCGTATTATTCTTGTATTTTGATCCAATATCATTTGCAACAATAAGATCTGCATTTGATTCTTTAAGCTTATTTCTAGCTTTCATAATTAATTTTCCTTTTGGTAAATTTGTTTCTGCTTTGAATCCAACAAGAAAAACATTTTTTTGAATTTTCTTTATTTGATCTATAATCTTTGGTGCACGTTTCAGCTTTACTATAATTTTGTCCAAATCACTTTTGGTCTTTGTTGACCTTGGTTTTTCTGGAATGTAATCAGACACCGCAGCAGCTAAAATTACAATGTTAAATTTTTGTTTCAGTTCCTTTTTAACAGCATCAAACATTTCTTGACTAGTTTCAACTCTTACAAGCTTTATAC
>JBOGRE010000141.1:0-1596 GCA_050749345.1 Nitrosarchaeum sp.
TATGTTTCTGTCATTATCTATCCCAAAGATTTCTATTTCAAAATGATATAATCCAGCTTCTAATAGAATTGGTGCCTTTACACTAATCTGATCATTTGCTCCAGTCCATCCTCCTTGAAATGGTTCTGGGTCACCAAAAACAACTACATCATTTATAGAACCTGGAGTAGGTTGAACTTTAATGGTTAAATCTCCAGAATGAGTGTGAAAAAGGTCTCTCATTAAGAGTTTGCCTCCTTTATCAACAGTTACAAAAAATGATGTATGTACAATTGTTTTTCCATCATTTGCATCAAATAATCGCAATTGGATAAAAGTATCTTCTACAGTATCTTTAGTAAGAATAGGCGGACTAATTTTGATAAAAAGACTGGCTTGTCTGTTTCCCACACTAGCTGGGGGTAGATTTTCTTGTGTTAGTCCATCTCCAAATGCATTTGAAACTGTGAAGTAGGAACTCACAATCAAAACTGATACAAAGAAAATCACAGTTATTTTCCTTCTAGGCAAAATGTTCCCTTCAATGTTAGTTTGCATCAGTTAATTTTCAGCTCTATTAGTAGACTGTGGGGATACAACATGTAAGGAAATTGCATGATCGTCAATTAATGTACTTACTCCTATGGAGATGTTCTTTATCCTTACTGAAATTTTATCCAGATCGTCATTCCCAATATCATAATAGTCGGCCAAAATTTGTTTGATTTTAGTTTCTGTGTTTGATATTTGATTTAATTTTGATTGAATTGTAACATCCATAGTTGTTCGGATTTGCTCGGGCGGAATTTTACCTGTTTCATCATTAATTATGTAAAATGATATATTTTCATATATTACTTCATGTGGAAGTGTTTCAAGCGCATTAGCAGTGTAAAATGTCTGCACCTCAAGCAGATTCATCCTATTATCAGAATTTTGAACAACTGTATTAGGACTAGAAATATTGTAGTGAGTGGGTACATTAATGAAAACAAAACCTTCAACTAAACTATTATCATCTTGTTGCATACCAAAGATCTTTTTAATATCATTACAAATTATCCCAATAGATTGTTGCTTTTCAATGGATTGGAGAATTGAATGAGTAGTAGGACCATTACTGACAGCAACATTCCAGAAATATGATATGGGGTAATTTTGTTTGTTAAATATGCCAATATTGGTATCATAGTGACCAGGCCTTATCGGACCTTCATCTCCACTCACTGAACTACAAACAAATTTTGAAACATAAACTATATCATTATTTGACGAATTACTTTCTTGGGCACTTGCAAAATTTTCATCCGGAATAGATAATGACAAAAAAATCATTAGAACAATATTACATGCTATAATTCCTGACCATTTACAACTAAAATTAATTGTATAAATTGATTTCACTAATATAATGTGATTTAATCTTCTAGCCAACAAGTAAAAATCTTGGAATATGATTATTAAATGTGACTTTATTTTATCAATTCTGGAATTAGTTTTGCCATTCCCTCAAATCACCTATAACTAGGTGGGAAGCACCTCAAAACGCAGTAATTCCTAATTGGGTTAGAAATAACGCAGGCTGGTGGTCAGAAGGATTAATTTCTGATGAGGACT
>JBOGRE010000142.1:0-2669 GCA_050749345.1 Nitrosarchaeum sp.
CTCCAGTTTTGTCGGAGGCAGTTTTCGGTTATTTTTTAAATCAACTAGGAATTGTTTTTGCCCCCTTAGTTTTTTGGTTAGTATGTTTAATGATATTTCATACCCAATGACAGTGTCTTGATTCAGGTATTGATTGCGCCGTAATTCAGTAGATTTTCCAGGACTGCTTGACCACATCCTTGCAATAGGTTTTCCAGACCAAGTAGAAATTACTAATTGAATCTGTTTTTCAATACACAGGCGTACTGCCTGTGTACTAATTAGAGAGTTTGATGATATGATTATCGCATCTACTTTTTCTGCAGGAATTTCTGATTTTTCTTCTTTATTTTGAATAACAAAAGAGTCATGATTTCTCTTTAACGTACTGCCATGTGTTGAAATTTCTATGATCATTTTAAAGCAAGCACCGCCCCAAACCCCTTGGATATACTTTTTCCAAGACCGCAGTATTCTGGAACAGTTATGCTGGAATTCCAATCACAGAAAAATCCAGCAAACTTGTTTTGATGCGCAGTAGTTGTAATTGATTTGTAGTTGTTTATTTTAACGACTATCTTGTAATCTACAAATATTTTCATTCCTTTTAGCATGCTTAGAATATTTCCTACAAGAATCTTTTCTAGAAATTGTCTTTGATCTTTTTTTACAAGCAATGAATATTTTGTATAATTTTCCTTGTTTAGTGCAATCCAGGGTGACGTAAACTTGTATTTGGTTTTCACTTCCTTAGGATAATAGACGGTGTTTTGTAGCTCTATGTTGGTAAGCGATATTTTTTGATCTTGAGTAGTAATGTGATCAAGGTTTGATATTTTGTCAAATACGACATCGGCATATTCGTCTATACCAATGACTGCAAGTTTTCTGTCAATTCTTTTGTACTGAATCAGTGGATAGTGATATGAATTATCAGAGTGATGATGAAATTCAGAGATATTTGTAAACAGATGAGCCAGAAATCCTCGTAGTTGGATAGGAGTTACATTTTCATCTGAATCAAAATCCAGCATTGCATAACATATCTTTATTTTTTTGTCATCCATTTAAGAATCACATATTTTCATCTATTCAGTCACTACTTACATTTTCTGATATGATCCATTTATCCAATCCCACGTTTTCATCATAGATTGTTTTAATGTGTTCTTTTTTTGGGAGTAGAATATTTTTTTCTAGCAATTCTTCATCAAAGTATTCCCGACCAATTTTGTTAACTGAGTGCGGAAGTGTTGCAGTATACAATCCATATTTTCTAAAATTATCTTTTAGCCTATTATTTACTAGTGCATCTTTGAATTCATCCCAGTTTTCCAATTCAGGTACAAATACGGAATCGCGGTCATCATCTGCAAAAAGTTCTTTTTTTACAAAAGTCCATACTTTTTCAAAATCCAAATTTTTGATATATGTCTCAAGTTCCACCGTTTTTGCAATATTACGCTTGTTTCTTGCAGATATTTCGCCATAATACTGCTCCAAAATAACGTATAATTCCTTTGAGCTATGTATGTTTTCTAGTCTTTTCCAGGATTCATCAAATTCAAGTTTACTGTATGGTAATTCACTGCCATCTGTTGGATAAACTACGAGCTTAGCATCTGGATCTAGTCCTTCTCGATTTAATCTTCCCATGACTTGAATGATGTTATCAAGGGGAGCAGCCTCTCTATAGATATTTGAAAAACTAATGTCTACACCTGCTTCCACTACTTGAGTTGATACCAAAATATAATTTTCTTTTGCAGATAGATTTTTTAAAATGTCTATTCTGTCTTTTTTTCTAATTCCAGATGAGAGATAAATTTTTGTTCTGTCTTTATGAATTTGTGCAATACTATTGTAAAGATTAACTGCCTTTTTTCTAGTGTTTGCCATGACTAGTGTTTTGCTTATAATTAGTGCTGGAATGTCAAGAGGTTCTATTGCTATCTGTTTTTGCGTTTGATCAAGATAATCCTCTAAAAGATCCTTTGAAATTTTTACTTTGTTTATCTGATTGATTTCGTTTGGAATTGTTGCACTGACAAGAATGATTTTTGTTCCCATGTATTGACCCATTTTTTGGAATATATCTTTTAAATTAGATAAAATAAATTTTGGAATTGTCTGAACTTCATCAATAATTAATATTGAATTTCTAAATGATGCCATCTTTAGTTTCTCTTTTGCAGTGTTGGAGTAAATGGTCATAAGAAATCTTTGTGTAGTAGTTATTACAAATTGCTTGTTAAAAGATTCTATTAGAAAATTCCACTCATGATTATATCCCTCATCGCTATCTCTTCTTTTTTCTTCAAGTGACTCTGCAAACATGTGGTTGTAAATTAAAACATCACTTGCTTGTTTTTTATCCTCGAGTGTTGATTCAAATTTTCCTTCAAAATCTTCAGTCAGTGCCAAAAGCGGTGAAAAATAAAAAACTCGTTGAATCATTTTGTCGTCTTTATATTTTGAAATCAGGTCAAGAAAGACCTTTGTCTTGCCTATTCCAGTGGGGGCATGAATTACAATGACTTTTTCAGAATAATCAAAGTTTTCCATGACTTCTTTTTGGAATCTGTTTCTCATAACTCCCATTTTCTCCTGTTGAAGTCTAGCAGAAGATGATAAGTTCATCATTTGGTTGTGTTTTATTAGAGAGGAAGTATCAATAGTCAGATCAAATT
>JBOGRE010000143.1:0-2972 GCA_050749345.1 Nitrosarchaeum sp.
CTCATTTTGAATTGCAATTTTTAACTGTCGAATAATATAAAATCCAAATCTATCTACCTCATCATCTGTGTTAATTACTTCTTGTGCAAGATCCAAATTATTTTCTTTCATTGCTAAAATTGCATCATTTAACATTGATTTAGCTAAATGAATCATTCGCTTGAATGCACCATCAACAGAGAGTTCTAGTAGATTTACAAGAACCTGAACTGTAATTCCACCACTAGAATCTGAAATGATTTCAGATCCCATTAGCATTCTTTTTACAGCTTCTTTCACTGTATTTCTTTGGTTTGGATTTAACCTTCCAGATTTCGGTTTGATATTGATTGTTTTATAACCTAAAAAATACAAGGAAATTAATTTTCTTACAATTGATGATGTTTCCTCATTATCTATCTCAATTGTAGCTTCTTCTTTCTTTTGAGATCTTGTTTCAAATTTTGGAGGGTAAATCTCTAATGTCGATGAGTTTTTTCTTATCATTCTAATTTGGTCTCCTTGTTTTAGTCCAAGATCCATAACCCATTGTTTAGGTAATGAAACTATGTATGATGATTTACCTGTAAATTGAATTTTTCTTGTTTCTTCTCTTTCTTCCATAAACTACATTAAAAAATCCAATCTATATAGTTTAGTTTTAATAATATATACTAGCATTGAACTAATATTTAGAAAAGATTGTATTATGTTTGTGGACCAAATTCTAAAATTAAAGTATACGCTTGACGCATTATTTGGAAATGGTGTTTCAAAATATCTGCCTAAAAATATTGAAATGACTTTCTCAAGAAAAAATGGAAGAATTAGAACTGTAATACATGAAGGAAAATTATTGTGTACCTTGAGAATTGATGGTGGTCTAGCTATTAGTCCTTACTTTGCTCAAATATTGTTGAAAAGTAAGAAATTCAAAGAAAACTGTTTAGAAATTAATCAAGATGCAGCACCATTTGTTGAAGAAGGAAAATCTGTATTCTGTAAACATGTTGTATGGTGTGGTAAAAACATACGAATTGCATCTGATACCCCAATATTGTATAAAAATAAAGTAATTGCAGTAGGAAAAGCAGTTTTATCTTCAGAGATGATTTCTGACTTTAATAGAGGAATGGCCATTAGAGTCAGAGATAGTTTAAAAAGTCGTAGTGGAGAATTATCGTTATGATGCGTGGTGGTAATCGTGAAATGCGTAGAATGATGGATAAAATGGGACTTGATATGAAAGAGATCCCAAATGTCCTCGAGGTAATCATCAAGACTGACAAAAAAGAGATCATTGTATCAAAACCATCCGTTACAGAGATGAAGGCAAAGGACAATTCCATTTTCACAGTTACTGCAGATAGCTATGAAGAACGAGAACTAGACGTTCCCATATTCTCTGATGAGGACATTCAGTTAGTTAGCCAGCAAGCTGGTGTAGATGAAGAAAAGGCTAAAAATGCACTAGAAGAAGCTAAAGGCGATCTAGCAAGAGCAATTCTACTTTTAACTTCTGGATAATTTTATTCCTATTTGTACCTAAAAACACATCAAAATTGAATGATTTAAGTAATGGATTTGAAGAAATTGAGGTGTCATGAACAATATGGCTGAATCAAAAGTAACCGAAATTATTCAGTCATTAAATGAATTAGAAGATAATCTGGATTCCCTTAAAAGTAAAGTTGCAGATATGAAAAAACAACTATCTATAAAGGCATTAAATGAAATTGACAAACTTTTAGACAAAGCACGAGAAATGGCTACGAAAGAAGCTGAAGTAATTATAAATGCCTCTAAAGAAAAAGCATCTGCAGAATCTACAAAAATTGCCAAAGAAGGTCAATTGAAACTATCTGAAATTCAATCAAATATAGATGCAAATTTTGATGAAGCAGTGAAACACGTCGTGTCAACTGTTTTGAAGGCATAAAACTAAATCATATATTTTACTTCTCTAAATATCGATCCATTACTTAATACTCGTATTGGAATTGCGACTACGTATGGTAAATCTTACTATAGATTTTCAACTTTACTAAAAACTCTAAAATTATCTTTTGATTCTATACTTCCTGAAGATATTCCAAATTATGATGGGCATTTGGTTTTAACAACAAGAATGGAAGCTCCAATAGAATGTAAAAAACCGATGTTACATGAAGATATTTTCGAGCAGCATCCTACAGTTATCAAAGGGTTGATGATTCAAAAATTATCTCTAGGCTATGATCAGTATCTAATCATTGGAGTTGATCCTGTACAAAGAATAGGTCTTTCTATATTTTATTTTGGACGAGAGATTGAAAGTTCATTTAATTTATCTGTCGAAGAATTAGTATTACATATTATCCAAGTTTTAGGTGGTTTGAGAGCCAAACATAAGATAATTAAAATTGGAAATGGTAATATGACTATTGCAAAAGAAATAGTAAAAATGCTTAATCTGAGATTTTGTTCTTCTTTTGAATTGGAATTTGTTGATGAACGTAGAACCAGTCTCAAAATTAAAAATTTTAATCAGAGAGGAAAACGTGATATGCTTTCAGCAAAATATATCTCACAAAGAGAAGGTTATCGACATTCTGTTTTACCCCTTTCTATAACTGGATGATTTTTTCCTAATTTTATAATTAGTTACAATTTTTATAAATTAAATTAATTTTCTTATATCTTCTGATGAAATATGTAGGGTATCTATTTTCTCTAAATTTTTAATTAAATCATAAAATTTTTAATAAACAAATACATCTATAATTTTTCAAAAAATCATTTTAAATTAGCTATACATATTTATTGAAGATTTTGTAATTTTTTTACAAACAAATGACATTGATCGTATCATAACTTGAAATTATTTTACTATTTCTATTGATATTTTCAATATTTTATCGATCCATGCTTATATAGTTATGAATTCTATAATAAATTACTAAGATGACTTGTAAAGGAATTTGCGTTAGATATAAGGCTCAAAAGCCTGTTGG
>JBOGRE010000144.1:0-1524 GCA_050749345.1 Nitrosarchaeum sp.
ATTAATGACTGCTTTATACACAAGTGACGATGGAACTTTCAAATTTGGGCTGAAAGATCCCGACGAACAATCCAAATTAGATCATGATTACATATTGTACAAACTCTTAATCGTGATTTCACAATTAAAATACAGAGAGATCAAATCATCCAGCATTAAAAAATTATTTGAACTCGCTAAAACTCTAATGAATCAAAATAAAATACCTGACCAAGCTACTTTTGACACGATTATAAAATACATTGAGAAAGAATTGCCAAATTATAAGAGACGTTCTTTTGGAGAGCGATTGTTTAAGAAAAATTAATGAAATTTTATAAAATCTGAAAATTCTTAATTCCTATAATCTAGATTGTTTGAACTTCTTTTTTTCAACTATAATGTAAATATCAACTATCTCCTGTAATTTTTCCTCTACAGACAGTCCAGAATCATTTGCAATTCTTGAAAAGATATGATAATCGTTTTCACTAAATTTTGTAATAATTTTTCGTACCATTTTGTCTCCTGCTGATAAGATTGTTCATGTTCTGGTAGTTAATTGGAGGTTATTGCACAATCAATCAGACCCATTATACTGGAAAAACATCATAAAATTATGTGATCTGTCTTATTCCATATTGTAATGCAGAAGGAAATGTCTGGGTTGCTTTGTATTATTTTTCTAGTAAATATTCAAAAAAGCCAGTTTGCAGGATGTTTTTTCGATTATGTGAAAAGCATGCTAGACAAATTTCAGGAGATGAAACGATTGTGAAGATACAGATTCTAAACTGAAAATTCTTAATTGAATCTTATTTCAGTCTGAAATTCTTCCAGGAATTCATGAACTAAAATTAATCATATGATGTACTGAATCTTAACAGATTAGCACTTTTGTATAATCTTACTAGGATTACCCAGTTTACACTAAATCAACCACCAAAGATTCAGCGGTTTATTGTATTACTATTATCCAATATCAGGTGGCGGTGTTGGGACTGGTGTAGGTAGCTTCTGGTCTACACGAGTAACTATGGTCTGAGCTGTAGTTTTGATTTTCTCTAACGCAGTTATTGTAGGCTGATCTGGATTGGTACCAATACCTTGGAGAACCTGTTCAAGTCGGTTGTCAACCTTTGAGAGTAATTTACTAATCATCTGAAGCTTCTTTAGGGTTTGTTTGTCAGTATTTGTACTGTCTGCGCTTGCAAGCGTGGTTGTGCCAATTAACATCCCTGTGGTGAAAACTATGGCAATTATTATGGCAAAAAGTGATTTTCTCATTGCAATGTACAAGCTATTCAAATAGTTAAGCGATTTGGATTATGACATTCAGTTTCATAAAGCGATTTAGCGAAATTGGTATAGAATGAATTTTTTGTATAATCTATACAGGATTACCCGAATAAACCAATAAGATTATGAATTATTATTACCAATTTGAAATCATGTGGTGTTAGTATTTCCAATTTCGCTAAATTGAAGATCAGTTTTATTAATGATTAAGACCAATTAAAGACGGAAGCTAATACTAACTCCCCA
>JBOGRE010000145.1:0-4040 GCA_050749345.1 Nitrosarchaeum sp.
TACCACATGTTATACAAATTATCTTTTGTTTGTAGTTAGTGTCCTTTACAATTTGAGATACTTTGATTATTGACTGATAGAGATTATTTTTAACTCCACTGTGCTTTCCCTCTAAAGAATTTAAGAATTCACGAATCTCTGTCCTTATTCCCTCATTCATGTGTGGACAAGGCTCTGTTTGAAATGGAATGTCATTTGTAAATGCATAAAATACAATTTCAGATTCATAAATCTCACAAAATGGTTTTATTTTTCTCAATGTATTACTAGAAGTATCCGGATCCATCCAACCGATCTTAGTAGTATCTCCAGATAACATGTTTATTACAAATGTCTGTAATGTGTCATCTAAATTATGTCCTGTAGCAATTACATCTGCACCAATATCTTTTGCTGCATGATCAATTGCACGTCTTCTTAAAGTTCCACATATAGAACATGACGATGTTTTTTCCTCTCCTCTCAAATCTAACGCTTCATCTAATGTTAAATCAAACAATTCTTTATAAGAAAAAACTTTATGTTGTATATTTAATTTAGCACAAAACGCTTGAACAATTTCCAATGCCTCATTTCTATAACCCGGAATCCCCTCATCAATTGTTATTGCCTTGATTCTAAAATTATGTGTGGTAGCCATTTGATTAATAATGTTAAGCAAAGCAAGTGAATCTTTACCACCAGATACTGCAACAGCTACTAATTCATTATGTTGAATCATATTGTATTTTGAAATAGTTTTTGCAGTTTTTCTTAGGATAGAATTTGAAAAACATTTGGAACATAATTTTTCTCCAGAATATTTACGAGTGTATGCTACCTGATTTTCACATCTATCACATTTCATTAAATTTTGCAATTTTTTTCCATTAATGATTCTTTAGATATTTTTTAGATAGTAAACCAGCCTGATTTGATGTATGACAATGCAATATTCAAGCCAAATAATCCAAATGTGAATGCGTAAATTCCCCACATTGTTATATTTACTGCCTTATCTGAGATTTTTTTATCGATAATAGTGTGAATGAATTTTCCTCCATCTAAAATTGGCAGTGGTAGCATATTGATTATTCCAATAAAAAATGAAATCATCCATAACCATAACAAGAACATTGAAACTACTGGATCCTTCCATTCAATAAAATTCAAAACAGGTTTGTATGCAAATGAATTATCTCTCATAATTCCAATTAATCCTTTTTCAGGATCTTCAGGTGATGGTATTACTTCAACAGGAAATTGTAATGTCTGTCCACCTCTAAGTATGGAAACTTTGGCAATTTCACCTGGCTTTAACTCTGTCTTTTGAAAATCTAATGAACTCCGTATCTCGATTCCATTAATTGAAGTAATGACATCGTTTGTTTGTAATCCTGCTTTTTCTGCTCCTGAATCTGGAATTATTGAAAGTACCAACACTCCATCTGGTAAATCATAAAATGTACTCAGTAATGGTTCAGGTACAACCATTGCGAAGAATGGATTTGTCAATAGTATTAATCCTAATGCCAATGCAAATATCACGTTTGAAGTAGCTCCTGCACCTATGACTCTTAATTTTGAAATCTTTTTTGCTTTGTTAAATTCTTCTTCATCTGGTTCTACAAATCCTGCAAACATTGCAATAAATATTGCAAATCCACCTGTTTTGATCTTAATTTTTTCTAGTGTTGCAACAATGCCGTGAGCACCTTCATGAACAACCAAAACAATTGGTATTGAAAGTAAAAAATATAGAATTGATAATGAAGATGTCAAAGTTACGCCAGGAATTAATACTGTTAATTGTGAGAATTCAGTTGGAGCTACAAAGAATTTTGAAACATTTGATAGTAAAAACCAAAATGCAAAGCCCATCATAAGAAAACCAGCAACTACACTAACATTAGCAAAAATTTTGATTCCTCGTCTGGTTCGTCCTAGAATTTTTGTTAGAGTAGACTGTACTTGCTGATTTTTGTATACTAGGCTGTATATTTTTAGCTCAAAGCCATGTTTTTCTAATTTTAACCCCTTGGCAATTCCTAAAATTACTACCCACGCTATTAACACATAGATAATCGAATTTTGAGTAATAAAATCAAGGTTCAAACTAATTGTTAATTTTTTAACCTACTGTCATTTATAGTTACTATGAAACCAATCATGATTATCTCAACTTATCCTAACAAAAACTCAATTATGAAAATTGCAAATGAGTTAATTCAAAATAAGATTGTTGCATGTGTTAACATTACTAAAATTTCATCAATTTATTCTTGGCAAGGAAAAATTGAAAATACGTCAGAATATCTGGCATTATTTAAAACCACACAAAAAAATAAAAAATTTCTCAAAGCAAAAATTAAATCAACTCATCCTTATGATGTTCCTGAAATTGCTGAAATTAATCTACTGTCGATAAACAAATCTTATCTTAAATGGTTAGTAGAATCAACAACTTAGGATTCTATGGCGTAACGCAATAAAGAAACTATTCCCCCCAATCCAGTTACTCTAAGACCAATATCAGTAGATGAATCTACACTGTAAGTTTTCACACCCTTACTTTCTGCATCATTAAGAAGTTCTATGACTTTTTTTTCGTCATTTGTTTGAATTGCTTTATCTGAAAAAACAAGTAATTCAACGGCACCAAATTGGTTTGCTTTGAGTGTTTCCTCAAATCCCATAGTGAATTTTCTACTTTTTTTATTTGCTCTTAGCATAATCTCATCAATGATCGAAGATACTTTGGCTAGTTTACTCTCTGACATTATTTCTTTCATAGTTTGAGATTTTGTAAAGATATAGATCCCATCTTCCCCACCTGAATCAATTCCTTCTGCAACCTGAATTTTATATTTTTGAGCATTTTGGGATTTCTGAAGAAAATTAGAAAATCTTTTCTTTGTTTCACCTGGACCAAAAATAACAATAGAATCTGTTTCTTTAACTATTGAAAATACTGCGTGTTGAATTTGTTCAAAAAATTTTTCAATATTAAAATTTGTTTTGTATCTCTTTCCTCCAGAACCTGAATAAATATTTGGAATAAACTCCAAATGTGTCCCTTTTAGTCTTGCAATGCCACAATCTCCAGTATCAATTGCAACTAACAGAAAACCTATTTGTTTATTGTTTGATTCAATTAGATTTTTTTCAACTGGTAACCAATTTTTCTTTGTAATTGTAATACCATCATTTACTTTAAGAATAAACGAATGATGTGAACCATGTGGTACAGATTCATTACTTGATTCTAATATGGTGCCCCCAATTCTTAATCTATCTAAAACATCATCTAGTGATATTTTTTCTACATTGAGTGCAATTCTTATCCTAATTCTTTCTCCTTTGTCAGGTCTTGCATAATCTTTTTCTAATTTGATTACCCGGGTTGTGTCACCCACTATTCTGTCTCCTTCTTTGATTATACGGCGCAAATTCAATAAATCGTCAGAATCTTCTGGCATTACAGAAATGGAATTTTCATCAATTATTTTTGTAATCATGATGTTATTCTAGTTAACAGAAACAAAAGAGTTTAGCTTGTAACTTCACTTTTTGTTTCTTTAGTTTTTTTCTTGAGATAATTTTCAACCCAATCCAAGGTAAGAACACCCGATTCAGATAGATTTGTTAGAGAATTTGCAGAAGCTTCACCTAGCACCTTTCCATTATTTTTTCTTATTTGACGCCACTTTAGTGCAGTATTTCCACTCTTTGAATTATAAATAATTCCAAGAATATCTCTTGCATTAACAAATGTAATGTCTCTTACTTTTTTCAAAGTAACCTTGTCTGCTGCTTCCACATAAATTGAACCTAAATTATCTTCTCTTTCTGCAAATACCTCCGGATCTTCCAAGTAACTTCTTGGAGCATAAGAACGACATGTGCTACCAATTACAAATCTTCGAAAACTCTCCAATGATGCCGGAGTATCAATTGTAACCATTTTAATTGAATCAACAATTCGCCATTTATAATCTTCTTGAAAGACTCAATAGGCATCTGCCTGAATTGTGCCTTGCGGGCAGTGATGACCCTATCCC
>JBOGRE010000146.1:0-3548 GCA_050749345.1 Nitrosarchaeum sp.
ACAATATCTACAAAAAATTTCGGAGATTTTGAAATGTTTTCATGGATGGGAGATGTGCAAATTGCAAGAAAAATGATCAATAAAGCAAGTAAGAGATTCAAGATAAAAGTAATTGAAGGAGGATACAAACCAAAAGAGAAAATAATTCGAATGAAAAAATTTGATTATGCAAAGGTCAGAAAAGATGAAAAGACAATAGGTCAATTAGAATTTGAAGCATCAAGATTTGGTAAAGGAGAGTGGGAAATAAAAAATGAAGAACGTCATTAAAAAACAGGAGAAAAGTCAGATGATCAAAATTGGAATTATTGGAACAGGAATGCTTGGAATGGCAGTAGGTTTGCATTTATTGAAATCGGGTTTTGATTTAACAGTATACAACAGAACAAAAGAAAAAACTAATGAATTAAAAAACAAAGGTGCAAAAGTTGCAGATTCGCCAAAAAATGTAGCTGAAAATTCAGAATTAATAATTATAGTTGTAAAAGATGCAGATGCAGTAAAAAAAGTTTCGTTTGGAAAAAATGGAATCATTGAAGGAAAGCATAAAGGATTGACAGTTGCAGATATGAGTACCATAAATCCAGTAGAATCAAAAAAGATTTCAAAAAAATTTTTAGAGTATAATATAGTTAAATTAGATACACCGGTTATGGGAGGACCAAACGTAGCAATTACAGGAGATTTGGTATTGATGGCATCTGGAGATAAAAAAACATTTGATAGATTCAAAAATGTTTTTGAAAAAATAGCAAACAAAATATTTTTTTTGGGTGGGGACGGAACAGCCCATTTGGTCAAGCTTTCAATGAATCTTCAAATTACAATGCTTGCACTTGCGCTTTCAGAAGGAATCACACTAGTAAGAAGTGCAAATGTAGATCCAAAAATATTTCTAGATATTTTGAATTCAACTTATTTTAAAACAGGAATGAGTGAGAATAAAGCATACAAAATGATACAAGATGAATTTAATGCAACGTTTACTCTTGCAAATTTGAAAAAAGATATTGTCACCATTGCAGATACTGCAAAATCATTTGGGATCAAACTGCCAATGATCAAAAAAGCTGAGGAGGTATACACAGAGGCAGTCAAGGAAGGATTCGGAGATATAGACTATACAGGAATTTTGGCATACATCAAAAAAAACAATTCTCAGCATAGTAAATAAGAATCGTGACTAAAATTTACCAAAAATTCTATAAACTACATCAATAAAATCACCATATGCGATTAAAAGACAAGGTGGCAATAGTTACTGGCGCATCAAGCGACATTGGTAAAGGTGTCGCAAAGAGATTTGTAGAAGAAGGAGCCAAAGTAATTTTGGTTGCTAGAAATCTAGAGGGGTTAGAAAAAGCCAGAAAAGAGTTAGGAAATGAAAAATCCACAGCATCAATGTCATGTGATATAACTAATGAATCCCAAGTAATGCAAACAGTTAATCAAATTATGAACACATATGGAAAAATAGACATTCTAGTGAATAATGCAGGTGCAATCAATGATCCGGTTCACTTTCATGAAATGCCAGATTCTGAAATTAAAAAATTAATTGATATCAATTTGTTTGGAGTTTTTCACATGACAAAAGCTGTGCTAAACAAAATGTCAGATGTGAAAAAAGGAGTCATCATAAACATTGGTTCAATTTCAAGTGAAAGAGCCATACCAAGAGTTCATTTGGCAGCATACTCTGCAACAAAAGCAGCAATAACAATGTTCACAAAATCAATTGCAGTAGAATATGCAAGAAGAAACATCAGAAGCAATTGTGTAAATCCAGGCATCATCAATTCAGGCATGATAAAAGCATATCTTGATGACCCACAAGCAAGAAAAGTCCTAGAGGAAAGATTACCGCTAGCTAGAGTTGGTGAACCGGTAGATGTTGCAAATGCAGTGTTGTTCTTAGCATCAGATGAGGCAAATTGGATTACGGGTACTGTCCTCAATGTGGATGGTGGAAAAACAGCTTCAGAAGGATAATCCTTTTTGAAGTAATGCGTTAGCAAGTAATTTGGATATTCTAAGAGGTTCTGGAATTGAGCCTTGTAAGGTTAATTCGTTTAAGAGATGTTTAACTTCATAAATCGTACAACCTTCATATCGTACAAAAAGATCATGAGACGTATGCAAAGTGATTCTCTCTCTTTTTCCTAATTTTTTATATTCATTAATTTTAGATTCAAAAGAATTTGGGAAGTGATGTTTTATCGCATCTTCAATTCCATCAGATTCATTGTGTGTAATTCCAATTATAGGTATTTGTAAAGAATTGAATAGTTTTTTGATATCAACAATATTGTACATTGAAACAATCAATCCAGAAATTATCATGTAACTAATATCTGACCGATGTAGTTCTTCATACATGTGCAATATTTGATCAGTGACATCATTGCCTTCTAAAGTTGCACTTCCGAAAACAAATCCATCAATTATAAAATCCCGCCTCATTATCAACCCAGATAAAATTGATCTCTCGGAATTTTGTCTAAAGCTTTCAGCAATAGCAAGACCACGTAATCCAATTTTTTCAAGATGAAGAGATCTCATTTTTTCTTCTCCTAGTATAAGACTTGTAGCTAAAACCAGTAATTCCCATAATTATTACAGTAATTACAGACCAGAACACAAAAAAGACAATATTGGATTCTGCCATTAAACAAATATAGATGAATTAAACATCTAAAGTTTCGGTTTGAAAAAGCAAGGTAATAAAATAAATTTTAAGTTATTCTGAAACATCTAAATAGATTTAATACGAATCACTTTCATGCCTGAATTCACGTGTACAGATTGTGGAATACGCTTATTTCATGAAAATGAGGTCACATTAAAGATACAAGAAACAATACATGGAAAATTCTGTAGAAAGAAGATGGGGGAAACTCATAGCTTCATGCATAGAGATCTAACACATATGAGTACATTTGATTCAGAAAGAGAAAATGACGGCTCAGGAACTGCAGTTTTAAAAAAATAATCAGCAAGACCAGACATAAAACCATACCTCAAAATTATATCCTAGGATCAACAAAGTAAAGAAATTGGTATTAGAATATCATTATGATTTAGTAATAGTAGGAGGAGGGCCAGCTGGTTCGTCAGTAGCGTATGAAGCATCAAAAAATGGAATTAAGGTTGCGCTTTTAGAGAAAGAAGAAACAATTGCACAATCAGTTAGGACTAGCGGTGTGACATGGATACAAAACATAAAAGAATTTGGCATTCCAGAGGACTGTTATAATCCAATTAAAAACTACTCATTTTGTTCACCAAATAACGAAGTTACAATTAGCGATACAACGCCACATGCGGCAGTGTTGGATGTAAGAAAAACATATCGATGGTTAGCAGAACAAGCAAAAAATGAAGGGGCAGATATTTTTCTTAAAACCAATATTAAAGATGTGATAAAAAACAAAGAAGGAGACATTGTTGGTGTAAGTGGAACAAACAAAGAAGAAGAGATAATATTTCACTCCAAAGTTATAGTCGATGCAAGTGGATTTTCTTCAACAGTTTCCAAAGCTATGGGT
>JBOGRE010000147.1:0-6613 GCA_050749345.1 Nitrosarchaeum sp.
TCATTGGAGCCACCATAACCCATGGTTTTTTGGATAATAGTCCATTTTTTTCTGCTTCAGAATGACCAATTCCATCATTTAGAGAGACCCCAAGTTGCTGGTGAAGTGTATTCATTTGTTTTACAGAATCGTGAAAGTATAGAGGCCCCCAATGACCAAAGAGTTGAGTAATGGTTTGAGCTTTTCCCAGCTGATATCCCAACAATATGACAGGGATACCTTTTCCATAAAGTTCTGAAATTAATTCATTTACTTGTTTTTGTATTTCTTCTAATTTTGGAAATATGAATTCAGGTAAACCAAAAGTACATTCGGTGATGAGTGTTTTACATTTTGGAATGGTTGCGCCTTTTAGAAAGCCGCGGTTTCTTGTGCAGATATCCCCAGTATAGAAAATATCATCAAAAAGTAATCCCTTTGCACCTAAAATATGACCACTATCAATTAATGAAAAATCATCAATATTTTGAACATGGTTTTCCATCTTAAAACCTCTAAGATTTGCAATCTCATTGGTTTCAATTGAGGAAAGTATCGTGCCACCATTTTTTGATGGTAGATGATCAGAGTGTGCATGGGAAACAAAATTCACCCCAGTTGAATCGGTATTTTTTGGATCCAAGTATACCCTTCTCCCATTAATTTCACAGAGAATACCATTTTTTGTCATCCTAATAGAACGTGCCAATGTTAAACAAAATAATTAGATTTGATATAAATTGCAGGTTTGATCTACTATTGACTAGTTGCTAAATCTAGGAATTTTAATTTCAGGTCGTGGAAGCAATATGGAATCTATTTTAAAATCAATAAAAAGTAAAAAAATTCCCATAAATCCAGCTGTAGTCATATCAAACAAGCCAGATGCCAAAGGCTTAAAGATTGCACAAAGACTAGGCATTAAAACTGAAGTAATAGAAAGCAAAGATTTTAGAGGAAACAGAAGGGAATACGATAAAAAAATAATATTAGTACTAGAAAAGTATGGAGTCACACCAAAAAATGGACTGGTGTGTTTAGCAGGATTTATGAGAATAATTAGTCCCGAATTTGTTAAAAAATACAAAAATAGAATTATCAATATTCATCCAGCTTTACTTCCATCTTTTCCAGGACTTGATGCTCAAAAACAAGCAATAGCATATGGTGCAAAATACTCAGGATGTACAGTACATTTTGTAGATTCAGGTATGGACACAGGACCGATAATTTTACAATCAATAGTTGAAATAAGAAAAGAGGACACAGAAGAAACATTATCCAAACGTATTTTGGCAAAAGAACATCAGGCATATCCTGAAGCTATCAGATTATTTGCGGAAAAGAAAATAAAAATTTCAGGCAGAAAAACAATAATTAGTTAAGAGTCGGGTCCGCCAAAAAAGTAGATCACAATCAGTTCTTTTGAATTTCCATGGAAAAAATGTTCTACTTTTTTTCCTACAAAATACATTTTATTTTCAGATATTGGATAATCAGTGTCTTTAATTTTTAAAAAACCATCTCCCTTGAGGACAAAATACACTTCATCACTATCATGAGGCACTTGTATATCCTTCTCTTCAGGTTGTAATACTAACACACCTGCAGCCAAATTTTCATTATTGATGAAAGTGTGAAAATAACTGCTACTTTTTTTTATTTTTTCAATGTATTCATTTACGTCAAAAACTAATTTCATTTTATTGTGAAGCTACGGTATAAAATTTTGGTTCAGGTAGTTTTTCCATGTACGATGCAGCTACAGAATGAAGTTTTTCATGTTCTTGACTTTGATGCATTTTACTGAATTTTTCAAGATTCTCAAATTCAACTAACACACGATGTTTACCATCTTTAGTTTCCAAAAGACGCCTATTTACAAATCCGTCAAATTTTGATACTATTTTGTTTTATTCAGAAAACCATTTTTTAAAGTCAGTAACAGAACCAGGTTTTATTTGAATGTCAGATATTACTACAAACATGATACCACTCCAATAAGGTCACATAATTTCTTTTCTCAGATTTTCAAATTCAGATTGATGTATTTCAAGGATTAAATATCTACAGTTCAGAAATATTCTTGATGACAGGCATCAAAATGGATGGAAAGAAGATTGCCCAAGATGTAAAAGTAAGAGTCAGAAAAGCTGTAGAAGAGCTAAAAAATCAAGGAATTAAACCGTGTTTGGCAACGGTTCTAGTCGGAGATAATCAAGCATCTGCAACTTATGTTAAAAATAAGCACAAAGCCTGTGAAGAGGTAGGAATAATCACCAAAGACTTTAAGCTAGCGTCAGAGATCACACAATTAGAATTAAATAAAATAGTTGATGAGTTAAACAAGGATAAATCAGTTCACGGGATTTTAGTTCAGTTACCGTTACCTAATCAATTAAATGAATTTACTACAACATCTAGAATTTCCCCATTGAAAGATGTGGATGGTCTTACACCACATAATGCAGGTTTGCTTGCAATGAAAAAAGCAGCACTTGTTGCGTGTACACCATTGGGGGTAATGGAAATGTTTGATTATCACAACATAGAGTTGGAGGGGAAAAACATTGTTCTGATAAATCGAAGTAATTTAGTAGGAAAACCTCTATATCATTTACTTTTGGCAAGAAATGCAACAGTAATTACATGTCATTCTAAAACAAAAAATATCAATGAATTGTGTCAGTTAGCAGACATCATAATTACAGCAGTTGGGGATAGAAACAAGTTTACATTGACACCAGATATGATAAAAAAAGGTGCAATTGTAATAGATGTTGCAATCTCAAAATATAAGGAAAAACTTGTAGGAGATACAGACTATGATCAAATTATCCAAAAAGCATCATATGCAACACCTGTTCCAGGTGGGGTCGGTCCCATGACAGTTGCAATGTTATTGAAAAATACAATAACAGCTGCATCATTGAGTAGTCAAATTGAAAGATAATTCGGAGAAAACATCATTACGAAAATTACTCCTTGAGAAAAGAGATGGGACATCTTTTGATTTAATGAAAATTGCAAGCAAAACAATACTAAAGAAATTAAAAAAAATTGAATCATTTAGAAATGCACAAAAAATAGGTGCGTATTATCCAATAGGCAGTGAAATACTGACACAGGACATCATGCAAGAAGCACTAAGTGAGGGAAAAGAGGTATTTTTGCCCAAAGTAGTAGGAAAAAACATAGAATTTAGAAAAATCGAGAATTTCAGGAATCTGGAAAACGGCAGTTTTGACATAATGGAACCTCGCAATGAATGTCTTGTAGATAACAATCTAGATGTAATACTTGTTCCAACAGTAGGAATATCTCCAAAAGGAGTAAGACTAGGATATGGTCATGGATTTTACGATAGATTTTTAGCTGAAAATAAAATTGAAACAATTTCGTTGACATTGGAAAAACAGATTGTAAAAAATATTCCACGTTCAGATCATGATATAATTATAAATTGGATCGTTACTGAAGACAGAACAATAGATACATCAAAGATAGGCTAGTCCTTTTTTACCGATATCTTTTCTATAGTATTTGTGAGGCCAGGAAATTTTTTCTGCTGCAGTGTAGGCATTTGAGATTGCAGATGTCAAAGTATCACCAAGTGCAGTAACTCCTAAAACTCTTCCACCATTTGACAAGATTTTTCTATCTTGTTTTTTTGTTCCAGCATGAAAGATCATCGTATTTTTAGGAATCAAATCAAATCCTATAATCTCTTCACCTTTTGGATATGATTCGGGATAACCTTCGGATGCTAAAACAATGCAAACTGATGATTGATTTTTCCAAGTGATTTTTGGCATCATAGATAGAGTTCCATCTACGCTTGCAACAAGATAATCATACAAATCAAAATCCATCCTCATGATAATTGGCTGACATTCAGGATCTCCCATTCGCACATTATATTCTAAGACGTATGGTTCATTGTTTCTAATCATTACTCCAGCATAGAGAAATCCTTTGAATACAATACCTTCATTTTTCATTGAGTGTATTGTTTTATCGATAATTTTATTTTGTATTTTTTCAGCAAGAACATCATCAATAACAGGAGTTGGAGAATATGCACCCATTCCACCTGTGTTAGGGCCTTTATCATCATCAAAGATTCTTTTGTGATCTTGGCTTGATGCCATGGGTATCGCAGTCATACCATCACATAATGCAATGTAAGATGCTTCAATTCCATCAATTCTTTCTTCCACGATAATACGATTTCCAGCTTCGCCGAATGTCTTTTTTACCAATATTGTATTAATTGCAGCAATTGCCTCATCAACATTATTACAAACAATCACTCCTTTTCCAGAAGCAAGACCATCTGCCTTGACTACAACATCATAATCAAGGGATTTAACATATTCTTCTGCTTTTTTTGGTTCTTCAAAAATTTCAAATCTTGCAGTTTGTATGTTGTTTCTTTTCATAAAATTTTTTGCCCAAATTTTACTAGATTCTAATTGTGCTGCTTTTTGAGTTGGACCAAAAATTTTGAGATTCAGTTGATTGAATCTATCTACAATTCCAGTAGCAAGCGGAGTCTCAGGACCGACTACCGTAAAGCAATTATTTTTTTGTGCAAATTCTACTAAAGCATTCACATTATCAATGTCAATTGGAATGCTATTTTCTATGCCACCATTTCCAGGTGCTGTAAAAACTTTGTCAACTTTGGAGCTTTGAGATAATTTCCAAGACAATGCATGTTCGCGTCCACCAGAACCGATAACTAAAACATTAACCAATAGAAATTATCTTTCACTCAATTATATAATCCAAGATATTAAAATTGGAAAGAAATTTGTTTTTACTCAAATGCGTGTTTCCGCATTTTTGCCAATTTTGTCTGGCAGTCGTCATAATTTTCTAGGAGTTAATAGAATTTTTTGTATTTTGTGAATTACCATGTCTTAGATTTTATTAAAGTAAACATGAAATTGTACGAGTGTTGTAACTTAATAAAATTCTGAAGTATCAAAAAAGCAATTTAGCTTTATAATGCCACACCCATATCAAAATCTAAGATGGAACTTTCATCAAAATTTGATGTAAAAGCAATTGAATCAGAGATAAGAAAATACATCAAATCAATAGATGTGGAAAGCCTGATCTTTGAATCAGACAAGCCTGAGAAAATAATGTTTATTGAAGGTCCGCCTACTATGAACGGGGTACCACATGCAGGACATCTTAGGGGACGTGTGATCAAGGATCTGTGGTATAGATTCAACACATTACAAGGAAAAAAAATTGTATTTAATGGAGGATGGGACACACAAGGACTTCCAGTTGAATTACAAGCTGAAAAAGAACTTGGAGTAACGGGTGGCAAATCAGAAGTAATTGAGAAAATTGGAATTGAAAAACTAGTTGAGGAATGCAAACGCATTGTAAAAAAATTCAATACCAAATGGATCGAAGTAGATAATTCACTTGGAATGTCATTTAATCATAATAAAGCATATTGGACTTATCGGGATGAATTTATTGAAAGAGAATGGCAAGTTCTCAAAAAAGCACATGATAATGGGATACTAGAAGAAGACTTTACAGTAATTGCATATTGTCCTAGTTGCCAAACATCACTTAGTCATGCTGAAGTTAATCAAGGATATGAAGAAGTAAAAGATCCATCATTATACTACAAGGTTAAACTTAGAGACGAAGATACACATCTGATTGTTTGGACCACTATGCCATTTACTTTAGTTACAGATGCAATGGTAGGAATGAATCCAGATGAAGATTATGCATATGTCAAAGTAGAGAATGAAACATGGGTAGTAGGAAAAACAAGATTAGAAGAATTTTTCAAAGAAGTAAATATCAAAGAACATGAAATTATAAAGACGGCAAAAGGTTCAGAATTTGAGGGGAAAAAGTACATCCATCCACTTTTGAATTTAATTCCAGGACTGGATGATTGTGCAAAAGAAAATAATTTTCATATTGTAGTATCTGAAGAGTTTGTAGACGCTACAGCAGGTAGCGGCTTAGTTCATCTGTCTCCTGCAAATGGAGAAGAAGACATTAAAATTGCAAACAAAAGAAGAGTCAAGATATTTAGCCCCATTAATGATCAGGTAAAGTTTACCAATTTAGCTGGAAAGTACGAGGGGTTGTTTGTCAGAGATGCTGATAAAATAATTGTTGAAGACCTAAAAGAGCGTAATGCGCTGGTAAAAATTGGAAAAATCAAGCACAAATATCCGTTATGTTGGAGATCTCATCATCCAATTGTGTGGTTGGCACGAAAAGGATGGTTTTACAAACTTGATAGATTAGAAGACAAGGCAATTAATGCTGCAGAAAATGTGGAGTACTTTTTTGAACAGCCAAAAAATAGATTTTTGGGAATTATTAAAGAAAGACATCCGTGGTGTATATCTAGAGAAAGAATTTGGGGATGTCCATTGCCTGTTTGGATATGCAAGGAGTGCGGAAAACAAAATTGGTTTTTTACAAGAAAAGAGATCATAGATTCGGCAGTAAAATTACCAGATGGGCCAAATTTCGAATTACATCGTCCATGGATTGATAACATTACAGTAAAATGCAAACAGTGTAGCAGCACAAATACAAAAAGAGAAGAATATGTTTTAGATACATGGCACAATAG
>JBOGRE010000148.1:0-8885 GCA_050749345.1 Nitrosarchaeum sp.
CAAAGTATTAGGAGAAAACAGGGGATTTACAGAGTCGCATCAAATTGCTGTAAATGTTTTAGATTATTCTGATGGTGGAAAAGTTGAAGCAGATCTAGAAAAAGCTAACATCATCGTCAACAGACAACTTATTCCAGGTGATATCAAAGCTGGTCGTAATTATTTTCATCCAGGAGGAATAAGATTGGGAGTTTCCGAAATTACAAGGCTCGGTATGAAACAAAATGAGATGAAAGAGATTGCATTGTATATCAAAGAGGTTATAATTGAGAAAAAGGATCCTAAGAAAATTCTTTTAAAAGTGAAAGCTTTCAGAAAGAATTATCAAAAAGTTCATTATTGTTTTGATAATAAACTTGGGGCATATGAATATGTCAAGTTAAGATAAGGTTCTAAGTATAGTCTGTTAATAGTGATTGATCGTCTTTATTCTTTCCAAAAACTAAATCAATTTCATCAGATAGTGCATGGATTCGTCCTCTTTGATATTCACCGATATCGTATTTTTCAACTAATCTCTTTGCAAGTTTCAGATATTTTTCTACAGATCCTCTAGTTATAGTTGCAATTAAGTTATGACCACAGATGCAAGTTTGAATCAACGGTATCCTACGATATGATTTCCCACATCCAGTGCATCTGAAGTTTTGTCTAGCATAAGCACGAAGATTTCCCATAATATCAGGAACTAAATGTGTGGAGATTACATTTGCAACAATTTCTGATGTATTTACGGCATCAATTAGTTCAGCATTTCTAATTTGCATATCGAATTTATCAAGCATGGAACCAAGTGTAGAATATGCACTACGTGATTTTGATGTAGTAAGAGAAGTTGTAGAGTGTGTAAAGTAATACCCAAAAAATTGTCTTTCAGTTTCAAGACGTGATTTGATGATATCTACACAGATAACGTCTGAGGCTTTGTTTTGTTGAATTGTTGATTTGAAGAATTCAAGTGGCATGAATTTAACGACTTCTAGATTATGTGCTTGTGGTTGTGATTCATGTGGTAATACAAGTGGTTGAATCAATAATGGTGCATCCATTAAACCACCAATTCTATCAGAAAGAAATTGTCTTGAAAAATTCAGAAGACTATCCATCAAGAGCATAATAGAATCAGCATCTCCATCTGCATCTCTTCTTTTGGCAGAGTGCCAATTTGGAGTAGCAAAACAAACATGTGTTTCAGTGTAGCCAATTATTCTTCCAACAATACCTACAGATGTATGAGGTGCTAATCCAATTATTAGATGACCAACTAATTCATCTGTATTTTTAACATTATAGAAAATCGATTTTTCATAAAATTTCTCTAATATAGTATCAATGTATTTGCAAGTAGATACAAGGTATCTTCCACTCTCGTTTGGAATAATGACATCTTGCATTCTAAGTTCAACTATTTGATCTAAGTTTGTTAGTGGTTTTCCATCAATATCATGAGTATAGCCAAGATTGTTTAGTTTTTCAATGGATGTTCCAATCCATGATGGTTTGAATTGAGTAAGAGGAGAGTTTGTTGCATCAAAACGTACAGTTCCATCTTTGAATACTGTAAGACCAAAATTTTGACGAACTAAGCCTTTCTCTAATGGTTCTGCAATTCTATCTTGATTGATTAATTCTTTGACTCCTTTGAATGGTTCTTGTACGCGTAAACCCATTTTTTCTTGTGCTATCAATAATTTTGCTTTTAATGGAAATGCTTGGTGAGAATGTGATAATGCTTTTCGTTTACATTTTTCACAATATGGATTATCAAGTTTATCTCGACAGTTACTACACCGATAAATTATTGATGTCTTAGTGCCACATTTTGAGCATTTTATTCCAATTGATGGTTCATTACATTCATTACATTGTCTATTGAAAATGTTGGTAAAGAAATTTTCTTGTCTTGAGGCCTTTAAAAGATCTCTAGTTGGACCTCCTTTATCATTAACTGGAAATAAGATATGAGTTGGTGGCTTCATTTGTCTAGGAGCTGCTTTTTCAGGTCTGCCTATTCTAACTCCAATTGAAGTTGAGAATTTGTTTTTAATTTGAATGCCAGATGAATTTGAAATAATTTTTGTTGTAGATAAATCACTAATTTGGGGTTCTTGTCTAAATAATAGATTATAGAAAATTCTTGCTTCTTCTTTTTCAAGAATTATTTGGATGTTATTCATTCTGTGTGGTACACCGAGTTTTTCAAGAATATTTTTTACTTCTAAAGAATATTCTATAGAGTTTTCGTTGATTTTGTTTGGACATAAGATTTTTGAAAGTTCTTCTGGTGATATTTGATCCCAATAATACAAGTATTGTGGATGTAGTGGTATTTGAAAATCTAATGATAATTTCAATGCTTCATCTAAAGTAGGAACTCTAGTTAAAAATTGGATTAGAAATTCATCGTCTGGAGCATATTTTGCTAATTTTTCTTTTAATTCTTCAATCCAAAATTCTTCTACATACCCTGTAGGTACAAGTTGAGCATTATTTTCTAAGAAATCTCCAAACGAGACTAGTATGTCACCTAAATGAAGAATTTTTTCAATTTCGCCTTTAATTTCAATTCCATGTTTTACATCTTTTATTTTTACAACATTACCATTTTTTAGTCTAACAATTGGTGCATCAATAGAATCAACAAAAGCTACAGTTGCACCTTTCCCTGGAATATCAATTTTAATTTGAGTGCCAACAGCAATTGTGTGATCCAAGATCTCAGCTATGATAGGATTAATTCCTACGGCTGCAAATCCAGTATTGCAAGCTCTGCCATATCTTAAACGAAAGCCACCAAGTTTGTTAGGCATAGATAAGACAGATCTTCCTGTAATAACCTCACGCATTCTCTTGGCTGATGCATCTTCTTGATTATCTCCTGTTTGAATTGCTCCCTTTAGATCGGCAAGCCACTCCCAACCATCTAATTCGTATAGTTCAATTCTTTTGAGTAGTTTTTTAGATCTTCCAATTAATCCATCATTTAGAACTCGTAATGCTCCTCCTCTAACTCTATCTGTTTTAATACGAACCATTCCTTTATGATTTACAACTTCAAAAGGATCTGTATCTACACCATCTAATTCTACAGGTAGATTCGATATAACATGTTTAATATCTTCATCTAGAATATGAAATTGGAAACTACTTGCTTCTCTTTCATAGATTCTAAGCTCTTCAACAAATCGACCAGTTTCATCATCAAAACAATTTGCCTGATATTTTGATAAGCCTACTGCTTTTCGTACATGATCAGCAATTAGTATTGTTACTGCTGATTCGGTTCCTCCAGCTGAACGCATTGGCCCAGCAATAGATACAGAAAGGTATTCACTGCCATCCTTGTTTTTCTTTATTTTAACTTCACTAATTCCTTGTAATGGAGCAATTGTTACTCCCTCTGTAACTATAGCTAAACCTACTCTAACTGCCAAATCTAGTTTTTGTTCTAAAGTGGCATCACTAAGTGAATATTTTCCTAATGCAATTTCTTTTGATAGAATTAGTGCAGATAATTCTTTTCCATTAATTTTTAATAATTCTCGTAAAGATTCAGCAATATCAATGTCATGCATTTTGCTAACTCTATCTGCTAAATCAAATGCAATTTTAGGCTCAATTATTCCTGAAGAATCTACTAGGCTGGATTTTGCCAAAGCTGCATGCCCAAATATAGTATAGGTGTCTTTTGAAAGATTAGAATAATAATTAAGGTAATAATCTGGCATCTTAATACCACTTATACGAGAAATAGCGTCATTTTCAGACATAATACAATCCTATTACTTGCTTCTTTGAATTGCTTTTGTTATTTCTGCTAGTTTTTTAACACTTCCACCTTTCTCTAGAAAGGTTCCAATAACTAGGACATCGGCTCCTGCTTTAACCAGTTTTGTTGCAGTTTTAATATCTCTAATTCCACCACCCACGATCAGAAATCCATTAAAGACTTTTCTGACAGTTTTAACCATCTCTGGTGTAACACTAGTTTTTGCTCCTGAACCTGCTTCCAAGTATACAAATCTCATTCCAAGAAATTGTGCTGCAAGTGCATATGCTGCAGCGATTTTTGGTTTTTCAAATGGAATTCCTCTTGCAGAACCCACAAACCATGCAGAAGTTCCATCTCCAATAATCAAATATGCTGTCGGTAACGGTTCTAATCCAAATTTGAGAACACTCGGTGCTCCTAGTGCTTGTGCCTGAGTGATAAAATATGGATTTTCGGAATTCATTAATGAACTAAAAAGAATTGCGTCTGCATCAGGCACTACACCTGTAACGTTTCCAGGGAAGAGAATAATGGGTATTTTGATACATTCTTTAATACTTTTAACTACTCCAGCCATTTCAATTTGATCCGTTGCTGATGAACCACCTATTAGTATCGCAGATGCTCCTATCTTCTCAACATCTTGAGCAAGTTTTCGTGAAGATTCTAACTTTGAGACTTCAGAATCAATTAGTACAAACAATAATGCATTTTTCTTTTTTAGTTCAGATTTTAGGAATGATTCAACTTTATTTCCAGTCATAACAAAGATTTGTAGATGACTCTTTAAAGTTTAATTATAGTAAGGTATACAGATTTGTATAGCTATGGCAGAGTATGAACGATCTAATTTTAATAATATAATTCGTCAAATTATCAAAAAATCATTATTTACTGAACGACAAATTGAAATTATTTTAAATCAGAAAGATCTTCTAAATTCTGAATTTACTGTTACTAAAGGTGCATATTATAGACAAGTTGGTCAGTCAAGAGATAAATTAATAGCATTATTCTATTCAATCATACTTTTACGTGGTTTAGGCATACTTTTGCCTGATGATATTGATGTGATATCAAAACTTTCTGAGCAGATATGTGTGATAAATAATAGTGATGTATTCACCGAAAGAGAAGATGAGGTCATTAATGTGATTGATAGATTGATTCGTCAGGCATGTAATGTGTGATATTATTATTTAGAGTTGTACAGTATGATTGAATTTTTTGTGATGTTAAGTGTGCCTTTGTTAATCTAAAGTGTGAAATAATATTGTTCAATCACGATAAATCACAACATAGAAACTATTTCTATGTTGTTAATAGAAATTCCTGAACCTGAAGTGATTTTAGGTGTGATAATTTCGTTTGTTATAGGTTTGGTAGGCTTGTATGTCTACTATAAAATATATCCATTCATTAAAATTAAGAATGAAATAATAGATCCATCACAGTTAGAGCGTTTAGAATATTATGAAAGGCAGTTAATTGATATGAAAATACGTCTAGATGCAATAGAAATGCAAGGTTTTGAACAAAAAACCATGGATCCCAATCTAGAATTGATGCAGTTCTTAGAGAAATTAGCTAAAAGTCAATCAAGTGTAGAAAAACCTGTTGAACTCCTAGTAAAACCAGAGATTTTGAGTGGAGATAAGCCTGTTTTTGTCCAACGTATGCCTAACTTAGATCATAATAATGCAACAGATTATGTGTTGCATTTAATCACGGACAAAGCTATGACGTCACGTGACATACAAATCACATTAAAGCGAAGTAGAGAACATACTTCAAGGTTAATGAAGAAATTATTTGAAGATGGGTATGTACAAAGAAATACCAATACAAAACCTTACACCTATTCAATTACAAAGAAAGGGAAAGAAAAGATAGAATTGATGAAGATAAATTCTATTATTGCATAATAAAATTTCTGTTAGTTCAATAGAATTGATTTGTTAAAAGATGGATTCTAAATGGTAATTTCTATTATATTTTATAAAAAAAATAAAATATTAAATTATATATATTATTAAATTATAATAGAATTATGTCTGTACAAGAAAATGAGGTTTTGGTAAAAATCACATCTGCAGGAACGATCTCTATTCCTAAACAATTTCGAAAATTTATGGATATTCAGAAAGGGGAATATGTAAAAGTAATTTTAGGTAAGGATCGTATTATAGTCCGAAAAATTATAATTTCTTAATTTATTGGTGTTTTTGGCTAAGTTTTATGGTTTGATATGTCCATTCGCGACCAGTTCTAATCCTATCAATTTTACCTTTAGTAGAAAATCTGGATAAATAGGTAGAGATTATACTTAGTTTAACAGGCTCATTGTATTCATCTTCATATTTTTCGAGTATGTTTGTAGATGTAAATTTACCCATAGGGAAGAACTTATCCACAATATGCCATATTTTTGAGCCTATTGAATCCATATTAGTGGTCTCTTGTTCTTCTATATTCATTAAATCCATCATTTCAAATATTTTTAGAACCTTTTCTCGAGTAACATTACCCTCTAATTTGATGTCATATCGTGCTCCATCTGCATCTTCCATATCAATTCGTATACGTTTTTTAGCCATCTTTAAGATCTATGAGGATCTAATGTTAACAGTTGAATTGATCCCAGAATATTTGTTAACTAGGTGGTTTGTTAACATTGACTGCCTAGGCCACGCCTGGAGTATTTTTTGTTATTAACAGTATAAGTAATTTCATTTATAATTATATTTCTTATACCATGCCTGGAATGGAAATAAAGGGGTCCATTTTAGGATATTAACAATGTTAACATCAATCTTAACGCCTGGAATGGAAATAAAGGGGTTAAAATAACCTTTTCAAAAGTTTCCTTAACAGAAAATTAACAATTTGTTAATAACAAATTTGTATTAACCCACACACCCATCTTTCCACTCTCTTTTTCTTTAATTTTTTTTATTTGAAATCTAAAATCTAACTAAAAATAATTAATTACAAACTAAACTAGAATAACTATTCT
Organism: Nitrosarchaeum sp.; assembly: GCA_050749345.1. Classification (GTDB taxonomy): domain Archaea; phylum Thermoproteota; class Nitrososphaeria; order Nitrososphaerales; family Nitrosopumilaceae; genus Nitrosarchaeum. Next base: position 6,789 of record JBOGRE010000148.1, read on the forward strand.
CTTCTTTACTCTCCAAATTCAAATATCATTATGTTACTATTGAGTAGAAACATAGGTGTGTGAGCATGTCTGACCCAATTGATAGATTACTTGATGCAGCTGAATCTGGTAAATCAATAATTAAAAACAGAGATATTCTTCATTTTACATATATTCCAGATATTATTCAACACAGAACTTCTGAACAAGAACAAGTGACACAGTCATTACTACCAATTCTTAAACATTCAAGACCATCAAATTTATTAGTATATGGTAAACCAGGAATTGGAAAAACACTCGTAGTTAAAAAAGTACTTAATAAAATTCAAGATAGGGTAGAAAAGTCAAATTTTCCAATTAAACTAATTTATTCAAACTCTAAAGAGGAAACAACTCTCTATGGATTATTGGTAAGTTTTGGAAGGCAATTAGGTTTGACTGAGAAGGAATTACCTGGTACGGGTCTTGCAATTAGTGAAGTCTTCAAACGAATACTAATCACCATGGATGAATCTAAAATAAATGCAATTTTTGTTATTGATGAAATTGACTATCTTGCACAATTAGTATCAAAAACAGGCAAAGATATTTTATACCAACTAACTAGAGCAAATGAGCGTTTAAAACAAGGTTCATTGACTTTGGTAGGGATTTCAAATGATCTTACGTTTAAAGAAAAACTTGATCCTAGAGTAATTAGTAGCCTAGGTGAAGAAGAGGTAGTTTTTACAAATTATAGCGTAGAACAAATAAAAAAAATACTAGAAGAGCGAATCAAAGAGGCATTTATTCCAAATTCAGTAGAAGAACCAGCATTGAATCTATGTGCAGCCTTGGCTGGTGGTGAACATGGTGATGCTAGAAGAGCAATTGATTTAATACGTGTAGCAGGAGAAATTGCCGAAAGACAACAATCAGACAAAGTTACAAAAGATCATGTAAGAGAGGCATCTCTAAAAATTGAAGAAAATAAAGAAGAAACATCTCTAAAATCATACCCCCTCCATGAAAAACTCATTATTCTTGCAATAATGAAAGCAGGTGGTTCATCTACAGGTGAGATTTATTCATCTTACAAAGGATTGTGTAAAGTAGTAGGACGAGATGGATTGACACAAAGACGAATTACTCAAATGCTTAGTGAAATCGAATTATCTGGAATTATTACTGGAAGGCTAGTTCATCAAGGAATACACGGAAGGACAAAAAAATACAAACTTACAATCTCAACTGAAATGATAAAAAAAACCTTCAAAGACGATCTAACTTTACAAGATATTATTTAATTTATTAGAATTATAATTCTCATGGTAAACTTTGAAAGTCTTCAAATTTACCATGAGAGCTATTCCTGGGTTGGGAGTCATTCCAACACTGGCTTGAAATGGGGTCTGTTTTTGCCAAGAACCAGAATTTAACAAAAGAATTCCTTTGTACATATCTACTTCTGCTCTATGAACATGACCAACATGGAAAATATCTGGAATCTCATCAATTACCATTAAATCTTCCATTTCTGGTGCAATTGGGGTTTGACTACCATAAATTGGACTAAGATGTCTTGCTCTAAGGAGATGCTTCATTACATTTGTAGGTTTATCATAACTTAGACCTGGCGTAGTTTTCACAATATCATCAATACTTTGACCATGAAACATCATTACTTTTACTTCATTTAAAGAAATAACAGTTGGATTTCCAACCATAAACACATTCTCTTTTTCCCATAATCCAGAATTGTATTTTTTTGGAATAGCTGGTTGTGGTAATGCTCTACGTCCAGGATCATGATTTCCTGGCATAATGAATATTTTGATGTAATTAGGAATTTTACTGAGAAGACCTTCAACTTTTTTTAATTGTTCTTCAATAGTTTGACATACTAATTCTTTATCTTGATTTGGATAGATTCCAACACCATCTACTAAATCCCCACAAATTAACACAAAACGAATTTTCCTTGCTATTGGGTCTGGACTAGAGAGCCATGATACAAATTCGGTAAATTCCTCTTCCATGAAGTATTTACTGCCAATATGTAGGTCTGAAAGAAAAGTTGCATATGTTTCAGTTTCAGACCTGTTTGAGGCTTGATCAGGAATATCAGGTGAAATC
>JBOGRE010000149.1:0-5686 GCA_050749345.1 Nitrosarchaeum sp.
CTCTGGAACAATCATAGTATCAAACTCTGGCGGCACCGGTATCTTGAACAACAACTTTGGCATTCTCACCAACTCTGGAACAATCACAGTATCAAACTCTGGCGGCACCGGTATCTACAACAGCGACGGCACCCTCACCAATAATGGTACAATCAATAAAGAATGTGATGCTACCTATTTTGGATTTGCACCAACTGGAAATCCAATTAACAATATTTTGTGTAATATTTTAGCTACAATAAACGGAGCAAACGAGGTAGATCCAACTCCAAGTACAGCAACAGGGTTTGCAACTTTCTCATATAATGATGCAACAAATGAGCTTACATACGACATTTCATTTGGAGGATTAAGCTCTGCAGAGACAGGGGCACACATTCATGAAGGCGCGGTTGGCTTGGATGGGCCGATAATATTTACACTGCCAGCAGCTAGTCCAAAGACTGGAACAGTAACTTTGAGTGATTCTCAGGAAACATCACTTCTTTCAGATGAATTGTATGTCAATATACACAGCACCAACTTTCCTGGGGGTGAGATAAGAGGACAAATAGTCAGCATAGATACATGCACTCCTTCTGTAGACTGGATTATAAATTCAAGCTGCATTCTTGTAGATAATTTTGCTGCACCATCTAATGTATTGGTTCAAAACAATTCTATTCTAGTAATTCCAAGTGGTGTGACTTTGGACATTGATTTTCTCAATCATAATTTGACAGTAAAATCTGGTAGTGGAGTTTGGGTGAAATCTGGTGGAAAGATATTCTAAATCCTCAAATCCATGCAAAATTTAAAAAATTATGGTCAAAGTGTAGATTTATCAAAAGGGTTTAGATGTAATTAGGTATTGTATGAGTCACTTGTCATATCCATTCAGGCTTTACAAAATAGCAAATATGGTAAAGGTAATAAAAAAAGATTAACGGCAATTCAAAGCGCACTAAAACAAGCAAGTCCACTGTTTGTATCAGAAGATAATCAAAAAAATGAAATAATAAAATCAAATAAAATTATCAGTTTTAGAAACATAGAGCAATCAGAGCAAATTCCAAAGATTTTGGAGGAATTTATGAATGATTTTGAGATTGAGTGTCTTGAGAAAAACCGAGCATCTGCAAAAAATTATTCATTATTTTCAGTTACACTTCTTAAAATTATCAAAACTTTAGATGCAGACAAAAAAAGAGGACTATTATCAGCACATGCAATAAATGTACTAAACAAGATGTTTGCAAAGTATCCTGTAGAATACAGAAAAAGAGCAATCAGAGATCCTTTAGGACTTGTATTTGTAATAACAGAACTTGCAATAGATGCAGAAAGAAATCTTTCAATACCATATGAATTTGACATGACCATACTACGTCAGATTGCGCCATTAATGCAACGATACCACATGGAATTTGACAATGCACTTTCACAGATTATAGACGAATTTAACAAAATGCCAAAGTTCAGATTAACTGTATCGATTGGCGAAAGACATAAAGAAATAGTAAAAAAGTTTTTAGAGTATGGGATAATTCAACTTTCACTTGAAAATAAAATAGCCAGAGCAAAAAACATCATAGAAAAAATAATTTATGAAAAAAATGATTCTAAAGCATTAGAGCATTACAACATGTTGAAACTCTGCTATAATGATAAGGAATTATGTCCTCATTTAGCACAAATTGCAAAAACAAAAAATAGGACAGAGAGAAGATTTGCAAATACAATTTTGGATGAGGTTTCAAAACTCTAAAACAATGCTGAAAAAATTATTAATTATATCAAGGTAAATAAAAGAATCAGGTTTTGTGTACTCAATTAGTATATTATTTTCAACATGGAATAATAGATCACACTTTACTAATTTATGTGTGAAAACAGATTTTGCGCACAAATTTTCATTTATTAATAGTAGCCAGAATCAATCAATTCTTTTTGTTAATATGTCAAATCTTCAAACCATGTTGTCTTTTTCAAGTCAAGTCAATACAACAAAATATTGAATTTACATAACAAAATATCATCTAAAGAGAGTGTGATTAAAGATTGAAGACAAGTAGAAGATGGATGTTTTTTGTCCTACCAGCCAGTATAACAGCAGAGGGGCTGCATATTGTAATACCATTGTATGTTCTTTTTCTTGGAGGTAACGTAGTAGATGTTGGTATTGTAGTAGGACTTCATTATGCACTATCAGCAATTGGTGCAGTTTTTTGGGGAAAAGTTATTGACAAATACCATGTAAAGAGGGACATACTGTTTATTTGTTTTTCAGCAATCACAATTTGCAGTATCGGATTATTTTTTACAAGTGATTTGAATCTAGTTTTTATAATTTCGTCGGTTGCAGGATTTTTTATTATTGGAAAAAATCCAGTAACACAAATTCTAGTGATGGAATCAGTGTCAAATAATCAATGGAGCAGATTGTTTACACAGATTTCAATCATAACTAGTTTTGGAAGTCTCACTGCATTTTTAGTTGGTTCTATTTGGGATACATTTTTTGATCTTAGACCATACTTTCTTTTTTGTGCAATAGTAAGTGCAGCTGCAACAGTTCTAAGTGCGTGGGTAGGCAGTAAAAGCATCATAGAAAGGCACACAATAGTGCACTCAATATATGGAATAAGACATATTTTTGATCACACAAGACTGAATTTTCAGTTTATCTTTACTAAAATTCCACATCCACATGATTTTAAACCAATTATCTCAATTTTCCAAAGAAAAATGTCACATGAGATAGGAATACTTTTTCTTACAAATTTCTTATTTTATTTTGGAAGTAATATTTTCTTTACGGCATTTATACCATTTCTGAAAAAATTTGATTTTACAAATTCAGAAGTTTTTCTAGTGTATATGATTCAGACAATAGTGTTACTTACAATATTTTTCTTTGTTCCACGCTTGATTTCAATGATCACAGAAGAACGCGCAACACAAATATCGTATTTACCAAGAGTTCTAGGAATCATCATAGCTGCATCATTAATTCCCAACATGATAGGAATTAATTCACTTTTGATGGCAATGGTTTCATCATGTTTGATGGTTTCAGCATTTTCTATTTTTAGTGTTTCAAATGCAACAATTATTTTCAAAACAATTCCTAAAGGTTTTGAAGGAACATATCTTGGAGTAAATAGTTTCATGACAGGAGTAGGAATATTCTTAGGAGCATTAACTGCAGGTTATGTTTCAAACTCTCTAAGTTATTCAGTAGCATTTGCCATAGCTGTTGGCATAGTATTGTCCTCATTAGTAATGTTTAGAATTTATTTGAAACATAGATTGTCTCATCGAATTGTCTAAAATAGTGTCTTTTTTTATATGAATTCAAAACATAGTGATTAAAAACAAATACAATTAAAAAATAAACTACAATCTAGTATTTTGGAATAACAAGTCGTGACTTTGAAGAGATTATAATTATGGATATAATTGCAACAGCCAAAATCATCACCGCAATTGGTCCAAATTCTGGCACAACCACACCGTTGCTTATCTCAACTTGTACAGACTGTTTATGCTCTGATGAAAGGCCCTGATTTGCAGTTATAGTATAAAGTCCATCTTCTTTCCACATTGGTCCTCCAGATATGATTTCTGTTGAAAATTTACCATTTGTGCCTGGAGTAACTTGTGCAATTGAAATCAAGTTTCCATTGGGGGAAGTCACAATAAATGTAATATCAGTTATAGAACTGGTTGTACTTCCATTTACAATAATTTTATTATCACCATTATTAGTTTCAGTTGAGAGAGTAATAGCACTTGATTTTCCAGGTGATATTTTAGGTGATATTTTAGGTGTTGCAGATTCAGATGGAGTACCTTTTGGATTGGTAGTTGATGCGATTACTGTAAATTGTATTTGTGCAGTCTTTTCGGTATCTTCATGACTTGCAATAACAGTGTATGTCCCTTCCTTAAAACTTGGAAGAGTAGGATGAATCAATCGTTTAAACATCCCTTCATTATCAAATGGAACTTGAGGTGCATATACAACTTCTCCATCAGGGGAAATAACTGTCAAGGTAACAGGTTTGAAAACAGAAACACCAGTAATTTTGCCAATAACTAATACTGAATCTAGAGAGTTTATTTCAGTTTGAGAAGTACTCAACTCGATTATTGGTTCTGCAAAGGCAGACATTGGTACAGATATTGCAAATAATACAAGCAATGCGATCTTGAGCACTTTATTTATGTGAAACTGTTTGTATATTAATTATCCTATACAAATTAATTATGAACTTCTGATCTATGTTTTGAAACAAAAATTAGATTTTTTAGAAAAAATGAAATATAGGTTATATAAAATTAATTTTTCATCTAGAACAGAATAAATTTGATGAAATACATGTTCAGATTTTACCCAGCGCATATCATGGTACCAGCTCTGAAAATCAATCTAGTCTTTGACAGATCTATTTACATCTCAGGGAATTTTTATGGGTCATAACGGATGTTACAAATGTTCTTTTAATCTAATTTAAATCCAAATTTTGATAAATTTGTGCAGTTTTAACTATATTTTCAATACAAGGGGTAATGTCAGTTTAAACTCCAATCTGATTAAAGGGATGATTTGTAATATCCTGATGTATGTGGGCATGTAGTTCTTGCTTGAATGTTAGGTCGCATCTAAAACATTTCCATGATTTCATATTTGATAGAGCATGATTTTAGAATATAACAAAAGCGTAGAAATCATTCATAGTAATGAGTACCGGCTAAATACCATCATGATATCTAAATGCCAATTATTCCTAAATGAGATAATTCACTGCCAATACCATATCCAATAAGGGCGATTCCAGTGCCTAGTCCTGCCATTTCCAAACCTCCAACTATTTTGTTTGTATTTGCCATTTTTGATTTAATTACACCAACAGTAAAAGATGTGGAAATACTAATTCCTATTGCAACAAAAAGCGCATCAAATCCAGATAGGAAAAAGAATGGTATTATAGGCAACATTCCACCAATTAGGAAAGAAACAAACATTCGCAGTGCACTTTTTAGAGGGCTTCCTGCAATATCCAAATTCAAATTCAGTTCTTCTGTGAGCATTGTATCAAGCCATACTTTCTTATCAGAAGTAATTTTATCTACAATCATGTCAAGTTCCTTTCCAGAAAAACCCTTAGCTTTGTAGATGTCTTCTATTTCTTTTCTTTCGTCATCGGGTTTATGTTCAATTTCCCATTTCTCACGTTCAATTTCAGATGTCAATAGTTGTCTTTGGGTTTTTACTGCAAGATAGTTTTGAACAGCCATTGCTTTTGCACCAGTAAACATTCCAACTAGTGCAGCAAGAATTATGATGTTGGCTGAAACATCAGCTCCTCCAACTCCAGCAGTAATACCTAGTGATGTATTTATTCCATCACCAAAACCAAAAACAAAATCTCGCATTGCGCTGGATTCCTTAAGATGTGGTTCAAGATGTCGGGGTTCAGATATTTCTCGCAACAGATATGTTTCTAGATATCACCTTAATGGAGGTTTTGATATTGCAAATTTTTTTCTAGAGTAATTAATATGTCATTAATTCTATTTTTATGAAAAATCTAGTTAAAAATTGTGATTGATTGATTCATCAAAGATTTTGTTGGGATTACAATGCTTTCATTTCTATCATTTGTTACAATGATATGAAGCAAATGTGATGCAGTAACAG
>JBOGRE010000150.1:0-2191 GCA_050749345.1 Nitrosarchaeum sp.
GCAATTGGTGAGGAGACTGAAGAAACAGATCTTCTGACATATGTTGAAAACATTCGTAATCTCTTGAATCAGGTTAAAGTAAAGTATGCTGAAGGTGACAAAGACGCAGCACTGAGTCTTGCGACAAAGGCATACCTTGATAATTTCGAGTTTCTGGAATCTACACTAAAAGAAGCAGGGCAGGATGAATTGACTCAAGAAATGGAAACCATGATGAGAGTAGAATTAAGAGATATGATAAGTAATGACGCCTCTCCATCTGAGGTCAACTCAAAGGTAGATATCATTCTTGAAAACATGGAAATAGTCAAAATCGCTGTTCCAGAATTTGGGGCAGTTGTCATAGTGACATTGACTGTGGCAATAATTGGAATTGTGATTATAACAAATAAGATCAGATTAAATCCAATTCCACAATTGTAAATTCAATTATTTTATCTTAATTTTTATTAATTTATTTTTGAATATTGGATTTATGATCTACTGGTATTAGGATAGAGATTCAAAACAGGCTCCATATCAGTTAATGTAATTTCAACTTTACCTATACGACTGCGATATTGTTTTATTTTCTTTCCTTCAGTAGAGATTACAAATTTATCTACTTCAACAAGAGTCAGTTCTTCCAAATTAGACAAAGTTTTGTAAACAGTTGATATTGAAATTTTTAATTCATCTGCAATTTGTGTTGCATCCTTTGATTCGTTTTTCATTGAAAACAACACAGCACGTGTACATACACTGCTTAGAGATTCAATTATTTTCTGTGTGATGTCAAATTCACTTAGTTGGATTATGTTTGGTTTTGACATTTAATTCACTAATTGGATACCAAATTGAGAATAGGATCAGGTTTTCTTATGGAAATGTCAGCCTTACTTATGCGACTTTTGTACATTTTGAACTTTCTTCCTTTATCTGAAATCATCCATTTTTCTACTTCAATTAGAGTAAGCTCCTCAAGATCACTTAGTTTTTTATACACAGAACTGAGTGGAATTTTTAATTTTTCAGATAAATCAGACGCAGTCATTCCTTTTTTTATAATTGAAAACAATATTGCACGTGATTCAGAATCGGCTAACGCTTCAATTACTTTTTGAGTAACATCATATTTTTTTAATTGGGGTAATGTTAAACGTCGTGTCAATAGATTGAAAACCAATGCAGAGTTATTTAAATTACGCCATATTATTCTCATTCCAGAGACTTAGAATAGCTAATTAAAAGAAGGACTAATTTCTTTATGTGGTTTATAGTGATTCCACAAGGAGCCCAAAATAAGACCCAATGAAAGCCAATAAAATGAAATAGTGAATGCAGACATTATTCTAAAATGATCAACTAAATCCATAGAAGTGGGTATTTTATCAGGGTTTGGAGGCATCAAAACAAACGCAATTCCTACAAATATCACATATCCAATAAAGGCAGCAATTTTTTTTCTTGATTGCAATTTTTTATAGAGTTGATAGAAGCCCACTGCACCAAAACCTGAAATTGCAATAAATGTCAAATAAAGAATTCCACGCAAGACAACGGTTTCAGGATCACCAACAGTTGGAGGATTTGCGGGGTATTTCAAAAATGGAATAAAGTAAATTATCAACCACATTATTCCTGCCAAAACTAGAGCTTTTTTGAGATCTGTTTTTCCAGGAAGAGAATTTCTTGAAAGTGCAAAAACGATTCCAAACAATGCCCCCATAGAAATACCAAGGATGCCACCTGCAAAAACTTGTCCACTTTTTTGCCATGCCCTATAGCCGTCATATTTTATCCAAAATTCAGGAGTATCTTTTTCTTCACCTGATGCAAACAAGTGCTGATTTTCAATTCCAATTGCTTGATCAAGAGAAGGTTCAACAAATATTAAATTCATGCCACCGTGAATAAGTCCAGCCGCAGCACCAGAAGCTATGACAATAAGGATAAAAAGAGTTGTTTTCATCAGATGATCCACTAGTGACAAGGAAAGCCAGCAGCGTGTCTCATATCATGAGTAAGTTCGTGGATGTACATGTTTTGAAATGCTTCTTCACCATAAACCAGACTAAAGATATGTCCTTGGTCAAATCCAACAACAAATAATCCTGCTGCAAAAATTATAGCTAATGCAACAATTGCAATAACAGGGACACTGTTCTTAGATAGAGTGATTTGTCTTGATTGAGACATGTGACTTGTCTTG
>JBOGRE010000151.1:0-6724 GCA_050749345.1 Nitrosarchaeum sp.
ACAAAAATAAAATTTGTTAATAAACTACTCTCAAATTTAGATGAATCCAGGGAATCTTTTATCAAACTAAACACTAAAAAAAATATTTCTGAAGCAATAGCATGGGGTTTAGCCGCAAAATTTACGCATCTTGTAATAATATATTTTATTTTCTTATCATACGGAATAGATTTGGGATTCCTCTTATCTGGCCAAATATATTATACTTCACTAATCTTTGGAACAATTACTTTTATTCCAGCAGGAATCGTCGTAACTGAATCTAGTATGATAGGATTATTGCTTGAGCATAATGTAGAGTTTGCAACTGCAACGTTAATAGTAATTTTTTCAAGGATAATTACAATGTGGTTGACAACTTTTATAGGAATTTTTATGTTAAAGTTAGGATTTAGAAATTATACTGAATAGAAAAGATTTCTAGAAAATCTATTCTGTCTGGAAAACCACAGAATTATTTAGATAATGACGCAAGTCTTTTTCTGCAAATGCCTGTCTTTTGAACACTACACTTGCAAACAAGCCCATCATAAAACTAACTGCACCTAAAATGATCAAGCCTGTTGATAGACTGGTATTTACACCAAAAATATTTGTAATTGTAAGAATTTTTGCAACAATTCCTCCAACACAAAATATTGCCCCCAAGATACCAAACGAAAAGATTGGCCTGTGGTACAGTAATGTTTTTGTAATTATTGATAGGGCTCTGGTACTATAGCCAAAGATGCTTTTTACAACTCGAGATTTTCTTTTATCGTCATATATTACTGAAACAGGAATTTCTGCTATTTGTAGACGCTTGAATTTCAAATCAATTAGAACTTCCTGTGTATAAGTAAAGTCATTAACTACTGAAATCTGTAAAAGTGCCTCTTTAGAGTATGCTCTCAATCCTGTCTGTGTATCTGTAAACTTTTGTCCAACTACCCATGAGACCAACTTTGAAAATATAGTGTTTCCAAGTAGCTTTATTTTTGGAATGTTTTTTGGTGCATTTCCTTGAAATCTAGAGCCAATCACGACATCTGCCTGATGATTTAGTATTGGAACTACCAAATCAGGAATTTGTTTAGAATCAAATTGTGAATCTGCATCGATTGTGACTACAATGTCTGCATTCATCAAAATTGCATTTCTAATTCCTGTCATGAATGCAGCTCCTACGCCACTGTTTCTCTTGTGTGATACAACCTTGTCTGCACCGCCATTCATAGCATATTCGATTGTGTTATCACGTGAACCATCATTAACAACTAAAACTTGTACCTTGTCAATTCCCATAATTTTTCTTGGAATGCTTAGCACTGCCTTTTCTATGTTGGCCTCCTCATTATATGCAGGAATTAAAACTACCAGTTTCATCTAACATAGTATCACCCGATCTAATATACCGTTTATGGAACTGCCTTTCCAGCTTACAAATCTTGATTAGGCGATCTAGACTATCTAGTCTATTTTACAATTTATTTTGCGATCAAAAACTAATTTTACGTATAAGACATTCATACAAAAATATCATTACCATTTTGGAATTATAGGTTTCTCACAGGATCGATCATCTTTTTATAGATCAACTTCGATCGGTGATCGGGCATTGAGAGCATTGGAAAGGCGTGCAATTGATATATTATTTGTCGTGTTGCGGGAGGACACAAAAAAATGAGTTCCTGGAAGCGTGGCTTTTTAGAAATTATTGCAGAAATTCTAAACAGTCTGGCAGGCAGTCCTCTTAAAAAAACGCACATTACATTCAAGTGCAATCTTGATTCACGAGCAGTCACCAAATACCTTTCAATTATGATATATACGGGGCTAGTTGAGGAGGTCTCAAAAAAAGACTCTACATTCTTTACAATTACACAAAAGGGCCTAAAATACAGAGACCAATTCCAGTCATTTGTTACCATGATGGAAAATGACTTGGAAAGCATTACGATCCAAAGCGGCGATGCAAGAAAAATCATTGCGGATCTTAAGATGCGAAGGAATTGACATGGAAGTCTTCAATGAAGATAAGGGCTCAAAATGGAAAAACATTCTAAAAAAATTACACAAAGACGAAGCCACTGAACAACCAAATACAGCCAAAACCCAAATTGATAGCAGTCAGACACTTTACAACAGCAATATCGATCTAAAAGATAAACAAAAACTAGAACAAGCCATCAAGCAATCTTCTCTCTCACCAAAGATTGAAAAACTATCTGAATATCAACACGAGCTGCAATTAATTAATAATCTGCATCAAAAAGAGATCGGAGAATTTTCAAGATTAGAATCAATAAAAAATTATCTGATGGTAGGGCAGCAATTATTACATGAAGATAGAATGTATCTTCAAGAACAATTCAACCAGCTAAAAAAAGTACTGCAAATAAACGACCAGTTCAGCTCAGATAGTGCCCAAAAAATCAGAACAGCCCCGATACAGCCACAGGCAATCTTAATTGATGATGTGGAAGAGACACCAACTCATGACTTTTTATCACTAAGCAAAACAATTTCTAATCTTATTCGAAACTCCACACCACACTTTACAATTGGAATCTACGGAGAGTGGGGTACTGGTAAGACTACCTTGATGAAATCAATAGAGTCTAATCTCACAAATACTCAGACTTTTGCAGATGGAAAAAAAATTCTTCCAATCTGGTTTAACGCCTGGAAATATGAAAGAGAAGATAGCCTTGCAACAGTCTCTTTACTAAAAACTGTAGGATACTCTCTGGCAGGCCATGAAAGATTTGATACGCTTTCAAAAACAATCTTCAAGGGGCTAACAATTGTCAGCAAGGACATGATGCAACAGATAGCAACGCAAGTAGTTTCAAAACAAAATTCCATTGATGATGAAGCAATTGATCAAAAAATGGATTATCTAAACAAGCTATATCGAGACTCTGTTTACTATGAGGGCCTAGATAAAATTAAGAATGAAATGCGTTTAATTCGAGAAAAAGACAGCGAATGCAGGGTAGTTGTTTTCATTGATGATCTAGATAGATGCTCCCCAAACAAGGCACTTGAGGTTTTAGAATCAATAAAATTATTCCTAGATCTTGAGGGATTTGTCTTTGTAATTGGGCTTAGCCACAAGACTGTCACCCAACTAATCACCCATGCCTACGCCACAACAGGAATCAAAGGCGAAGACTATATCAAAAAAATAATCCAGATTCCAATTAGGATTCCTAGCTGGTCAAAGGAAAACATTATTGATTTAATAAATAACTCAATTGCCCCAAGACTAAATTCTGATTATACAAAGTTTCTTTGTCAAAACTCTACTATGGTTGCAAAAGTAATTGACTATAACCCAAGACAGCTAAAGCGTTTTATCAACAATGTAATAATAGCATTTGAAACATTTGCTGGCAAAAAGGATTCGCCTGAGGTTCAGTTCAATGAAATCTTTTTGTTTAAGATTCTAAAATCAGAGTGGCCAGAGTTTTATACAGAGTTTATCAACAACAAGGATTTCAGGCAAATTGTAAAATGGATGATTACAAAACCACGAGACTTAAGAAAATATTTCAAGTACCTCAGAATGTTTACTGAAGAAACTCCAGCAGAAAGAAAAAGCAAGTGCATATCTCTTTTGAATACGCTTTCGGTGCGAACAAACGGACGTATTGGTGATCAGCAAATAGATATTTTAACATCTTTTGATAATGATACTTGGCTCTTTCTTGCCAACGTAGAATCTGTCTTGTATGGAATACAAAACTGGAAGGTAGTTGACAATGTAATGGACGTAGTAGAAGAGTTTTCATACGATCTACCAATTGGTGCTAACAAATCAAAAACAGCAGAAGCAAAACCAACAGTAAATTAATTCAAGCTTTTATTTTCTTTTTGTGATACATAACAACTATTCCACCGACAAGCCAAAAGGCCACGCCAAGAACTAGAACATTACTGTTATTTTCTGGTGCAAGGATAACCAAAAGCGAGCCAGAAAATCCAAGTGCAGCTACTATAATTCCAAAAAGTCTGTGCTCATATATCTCTCTAAAAAATTTAGCAAGTCTATAAACGAAATAAAGTGTAAGTGTAGCAGACACAATCATTATTCCAGCCTGCAAGGTTGGCCCACCATTTTTTGATATCAAATCCAACATGGAAAAACCGACTCCTATCTGAGATGGCTCGCCACTTGTTCTGTATGCAAATGCAAAGGAGATTCCAGTCATGATTGAAAATGCAAGTATCTTGATTATACCCAACAGGCATTCCAGAGTGGACTGTGTTATAATATAATATGCCACTATGGAATGGCTTTAGGTAAAAAATCTCCAGCCACTTTAATGAGGAATTCTTCGTTGCCTATTCTATGAGATGCACTACTAGACGTGACACACTTGACATACTGTCTGAACTACTTGAAAATATGGCAGAACCTAGACGCATAACACATTTACTTTATTCATCAAACCTAAGTTACAGTCAGCTTAGAAAATATCTCAAAATGGTAACGGAGATGGGCCTGGTGCTAGAACAAAACAATTCATTTACATCGTTTGTTGTGACAAATGAAGGAAAACTCTTCATTGAGATGGTAAAAAAACGAACTACAATCAAGCCATTGATTTCTTAAATTAATTCAAACAGCTGTATTGCACGTGCAAACGAGACATCTTTTAGTGTAGGACAAATCTCCTGCAGCTTGTTGTATGGATTATTCTGATGCACAAGCTCCATTGATGATATTTCCTGTTTACAATAAGTCTTTACTAGCTGCAAATTATTTATTCTCTCATCAAGCTTTGCAGCCAAAATATTTCCCTCCTCCGTACCATGAATTGTTCTTAAAACCATAAATTCATCTACTGCCTTGCGAATCTCATCAAACTCTCCTGCATATGCAACTGTTGTTACAGAGTTGTGCAGCGTTTGAACTGCATTATTCATGTTTGCCTGAGGTGAAAGGTTTGCAAAAATAACAACAAATACAACTGCTACTAGCAACAAAAGTATAATTCTCAACGCATCAATCATAAACGCAATTCACAATTATACCAGTTCTGGATTGTATAGTATAGACTAGCAAGTCCAGTTTTAACCAAATTAACTAAAAATAAACAATTTTTTTCCGATCACAAAATTACAAAATGTAGATTACCTAATGCATATACGTTAAATATTATTTTCTAAAGAAAATATGGGGGAGTGTCCTGCACGCCCAAAAACGAAATGACTTATCATTTTGTCTCTCAGTGTCTGGAACCCCCCACTCATTGATTGATTTCTACTTCTGATATTGACATTGCAAAAAATATCTCTTGATGTGTTCATTTTGAAAATACGTACAAAATCAAAGCAAATGAAAAATTAGGTTTAAAAGACACCAAATATCTTTTTATAAAATGGGGCGTCGCAAGACCCAAAAAATCATTAAAACTGGACCAAAAAATGTCACGACAGGCATGTGTCCTTTATGCAAGACTATAGGTAGAATATTCATTTTAGGTCAACCAGGAAAGGAAAGAGCAAAGTGTCCTGCATGTAATCAGGAATTTGATTTATAGCAAAAAATTAACCCAGCCCTCAACAAATTTACCCTAATCTTTTTAAGATCTTTTTCTTCCTATAACCATCATGAGTTCAGGAGACGCAGAAACAATCTATGAGAGAGTAGCAAAACTCGAAGATGAGATTGCTTCACTAAGAAACGAAGTTGATGTCCTAAAGAAGGCCCTACGAAACAGAATTGCAAGACACGAAGTTTCCCAGCTAAAGAAAGGGCATGACATTACATCAATTATTGATTAATTTTTTTCTCTAATACTTTTAATTAGTTCTAAAACAAAATCAACATCTTCTGCATTTGGATTTATCTCTAAATATTTATTTAAAAATTCTAATGCCTGGTCATAATGCAGGAGCCTTTCTTCTAAGATGCCTTTGTCACGAATCTCTTCAGGAGAATCTGGTACTAATGAAAGTGCCATGTCAATGCATCTCATGGCCATATCATATGCATACGATTGTACGTAGGCATTTTTTAGGTTCCTAGTCATGCGAACTAAAATTTGTTCAGACTCTATGTCATCTAAAAATTCTGGCAAAAATTCAACTCCTTCTCCATAACTCTCATAAAGAATCTCTCTAAGATCCTCTATGCTTAGCAATTTTCCCCCATCAAATGGATCTAAAACCATCTCCTCTCCATATTTTACTACCACATGGCTTGGAAATCCAGTTATGTGAAGATCAAGCCCAATGTGTTTTGCAACCTCTACATAAATTATTGAAAGTGTTATTGGGATCCCAGATTTTTTATCTATTACTGCATTAAGAAAATTATTTTTGGGATTATAGTAATCATCAGTATCTCCCATAAAGCCATGATGCCGAAAGATACACTCATTTAACATAGAAATACGATAAGTTGGATTATCATTATTAGTTATAGCAAGTTTTAGCGCTTTTCCAATATCATTTAATTTTTTAATATATTCTGAAATGTTAAGATCAGGATATTCTAGAATCTGTGCTAGCTTTAGACACTTTTCAACTAGGTTATGATTTTCATTCTTTACAAAGTACGTCCATTCTGCAACAAATGGATCAAATTTTTCATTCAACATTATCAGAGATTCATTTGACCCTTTTTAGATATCGTTGCGGATCTTTTAGCTCAAGTGTCGATGGCGGATTTTCTATTAGAATCTTAAATGTCTCTCTGCCATGTTTTTCAAAAATTGTTTTAGTAAAATCC
>JBOGRE010000152.1:0-4719 GCA_050749345.1 Nitrosarchaeum sp.
GAGCAGCATTACTGCTTGTAAATCGTATAAATTGCTCAAGTGAGATTTTATTCTTGTTTACTCCCTCGCTTAACAAAATTGGTATCACTGTACCTATTCCTGGAAATCCTGCCAGAGCCCCCCAAACATCAATGCCACCAAGTTTTAGTTTTAGCTGATTTGCAACATGGTCTGTTCCTATAGTGTCAATGAGATTATTGGATAATGCATCCCATACTGCAGCATTATCTTGTTTGGTTCTAATTGGAGGCATGACTTTGGCAAGATATCCCTGTTGATTTTCATAGGATAGTGTAAGATAATGAGGGCATGTTTCTACAAAAATTTTGGTTCCAAGTTTTCGTTCTTCTTTAATTTGCTGTAATGCTTTTTGAGAACCAATATGAACAAAGTAAATTGTGCAGCCATAATCTCTTCCAAATTTTGAAACTGTTTTGATTGCCTTTGCTTCAAATTCAGGAGATCTACTTTCAGACCATGCAGGAAGTCCGTCACGTTTTTTCTCTTTAGCAGTTTTTATTCCGCATGCACAGGATTCATAATCTTCTGCATGAACCAAGACAGGACATCCAAGCGATGCTGCAGTTTTTACAATCTCTTTTACTAGTTTATCATTTACATCTACTGTTGTTTCAGATAATTTAGAAGAGTAAGGAGACATGTCCATATACACATGACCTACATCGCCACCAAGATTCATGTAAATTTTAAACGAAGTAATTCCTTTTTCAATACAGTAAGGCATTTCACTGATCTGTTGAGGAGTGAAAATAGATGCATGAATTGTATAATCTATATAATGATTTTTTGATGCTGCATCCAGTTGATCAGGTAGTGAAGTTTTAAACGAATTTTCTAATCGTAACATTCTCATCATGGTTGTTATTCCACCAATAGCTGCTGCGTGTGACTCAGTTTTTGCAGCCTGATCAATTGGAGAATATACTCCATAGTGAACGTGAGTGTCTATTGGACCAGGTATTGAAATTAGACCATTTCCATTTATTTTGTGATCACATGCAGGAATATCATTTGTAAAGCCAACAATTTTTCCCTCATCAATTATGATGTTTTTGTCAAGTACTCCTTGAGGTAAAATTATGTGTGAATTTGTGATCATGGTGTCATACGTCATCGGAAATTTTTCATGTCTCGCAGTCTATATGCGTTGAGATGTGAATTCATAAAAACCCGTGTTAGGTTATGTAATTAGTTGGATTATACTAAATCTAGGAATGTATTTTGTGGTTCACGTAATTGTTATTGTTAGAATAAGAAAATACAAGCTCTTTTTCAAAGCAAAGATATTATGAATCATGGATTTACAGGCTTTAGAAAATGAATAAAAACACATCTCTGAGATGTAATGGAAGGGCCGGTGGTTTAGTGGTATAATGCCTCGTTCGCAACGAGGATGTCGGGGGTTCAATTCCCCCCCGGTCCATTAATAATTTTTCCAGAAACTATTATACATAAACAAAGATTATAAATTTCTATGAAGGTTTTTGATGGAAAAAAAGCTGCGCAAGATTACATGTCCAAACATACTCTTGCGTTTTCTACTCCAGAACTAACTTTGATGAGATTTGCATTTTGGTTAGGAGATACTGTTCCAGATCCTCAAAACAAAGATAATTCACTCCCAAGAATGTTGACATTTATGGTAGAACAAGACTTTGCACCAATTTTAATTGATGATGACAAATACGAGCCATCCGGTGCTGTTAAAAGTTCAAATGTTTACGGAAATGCATTTTCACAAGTTAGTTCAGATGGTAAGTTTTGTTCTGAATGCGGTACAACTTTATCAAAGACAGCAAAATTCTGTCCTGAATGTGGTACAACACAAGATTAGTTTTGAAATAATTTTTAATTTTATGTTTTAGTGCCGCATTTTGTGCAGAACTTTGCGTTTGGTCTTAATGATGCACCACATGATGTGCATCCATTTCCACTAGATACAACAGTTCTTCTTGGCATAAGAGCTGGATCAGGAGATGGTAAAGTTCCAACATCACCAAATGCTTGTTGTGCAGATACAATACCTGGAGGACCACCAACAGGATTTTGTGCAGTACCAGATCTTGGTACTCCCATTCCACCCATCATTCCAGGTTGTCCCATTCCTGGCATCAGTCCTGGAGATTGAGTATTGCCAGCACCTGAACCGCGAGATTTTTTCAGCTCGAAAATAACTTTGATTGCAAGAAATTCCAATGCAGAGTAAGCCACAACATAATCACCAAGTTTTTGAAAGAATTCTTTGTCACTTAGTAGACCTTTTTTGTACATGTTATTGGTATCAAGAAATGATTCATAGTACCCTTGAGAATCATCAAACAAACTTTGTAGTTTATCAAACAACATGTTCAAGGTATCTACTTCACCAAACGACATACCCATGCTTTAGTTTTGGAATATTAATTACTTTAGGATCAAAAAATAGAAAAATGTGTAATAGTTTATGCTTGTAATGCTCTATCAATCATATTTTTGTATGATTCTTTTGATGCTGCGCCAACTTGCTGACTAATTATTTCACCTTTGTTAAGGATAATCAAGGTAGGAATGCTAAAGACATTGTATTTTGATGCTAATTCATTAGCCTCATCTACATTGACTTTGACAAATTTTACTTTACCTTGATAGTCATTTGCCAGTTCTTCTACTACTGGGCTTACCATCCTACATGGACCACACCATTGTGCCCAAAAGTCAACAAATACTGGTATATCAGAGTTAATCACATTGATTTCCCAAGACTTTGCATCTGAAACTTCTGTTATTCCCATAATAACTAGAATTTATCGAACATACCTAAAAATGTTCACTAGAGGTAACACCATATTTTTTGTTGGAAAAGAAAAATCAAAAAACAGATTTAGTGATATATACTTAAATGTCGTTTCAGTAAAACGGAGATATGAGCGCTGAACTTAGACTTAAAAAATTAAGAGGTTCTGGTGGTTATGTAATGGCAACTGTTACTGATCAACAACAAATGAAAGGAAACCTAGGAGGTCCAGATCTATTTTTGGCACCAATTGGTAGACTAGATAGTCAAAAAATTACTAAATATTTTTGCAATACATGTGAAAAAGAATTTGAGGGTCCTCCAAAAATTGAATATGAAAATCCAAATGAAGAAGTTGCAGAAAATTTAGTTCTTGCAGAAAAGGGCCAGTATATTTGTAATTCATGTAGTGCAACAATAGCTGAATATAGAGAATTTAAAAAACAAAATGAAACAGTTGCAGTTGGAATTGCGAAACCATTAGAAACTGCAAGTCAAACCATCACATCACAGATTTCAGAACCTGTACAAACTCAATTAAAACCAGAAGTCAGTACACAATTAGCTACACAACCAGGTTCAGCTACAGCAATTAGCTTAATTGAAGGATTAACAGTGTATGATGAAAATGCAAAAAAGATTGGAAAGGCAAAACAAGTTGGAATAGATTCTAATCAATCAGTGGTGTTGATAATAATAAAAAATGATGGAACTGAGGGCGGAATTCCATGGAATAGTATAAGAAAAGTAGGAGAAGTGATCCTTTTAGGAAGTCCAGTAGTTGCGCCTCAACTCATTCAACCAGGAAAATGCGCAAATTGCGGATTTTCAAATAAGGAAGGCTCCAAATTCTGCGAAGAATGTGGCAGTAAGATACAATAAGTGAAGATAAATTTAATCAATCAAACCATAGGCGATATAATGAAGTTGAACAAAAAATCCATGTCAAAAGGAATACTCAAAGACATCATAATTGTTGCCATAGGAGTAATTGTAATTTGGGTTAGTCTGCAAGTTGTATTTGGAACGCCAAATCCATTTTATGTAGTAGCTAGTGGAAGTATGGTTCCAGTTTTAAAAGTATATGATGTATTGATGGTTCAAGGACATGTACCATTTGAAGACATTAAAGTTGGAGATATTATTGTCTTTAATCGTCCGTCAGGACATGATAGAGTAATTGTACATAGAGTTGCATCAATTATTAATGATGATCCTAAAACAATCAGAACAAAAGGAGATGCAAATCCAGCATCAATTCCTGGAACAGATTTTCCAATTACCAAAGAAGAATATATTGGTAAAGTTGCCTATGTAATTCCACAAGTAGGCTATGTCACTCAACTAATAAAACCTCCAATAAATTATATCATAATTGTAATTGTTATAGGAATTATGATTGTAAAGCAAATATCTAAAAAGAAAAATGAAAAAGAGTTGAGTTTACAGGATCCATTTAGTCAAAATGATTCAAATGGAGAATCGTCTGCAAGTATTCCAGAATTAGATAAACTAGAAAAAGATAATGAATATTCAAAACATGTGGAAAGTAAACTCGCTGAAACAAAAGAGTCAAAAAAAGATCAAAAATAATTTTTACATATTACAAATAGGTTCACATAGTAACATATTAAGAGCAGGAGACTAGCATATGGAGTTGATGTGATTCTAGTAAATATTGTAATGTACTTTGTGGTACCAGTTATAATAATTTATAAAATTAAAAAATAAAAAGTATGACCATTATTTTCGTTTTGGTTTGTTGAAATATTATAAAATGGAGTCTTCAGTCTTGAAAAGACGATTAAAATAATCAGAGGGTTCATTTGGTTTTTCAATATCATTGGTAATTCCTGCAAGTTTTTTTGCAAGATTCTTTTTATATCCAATTTGCATTTGTCTCTGGATTTGGATTCTCTGTGCTT
>JBOGRE010000153.1:0-7991 GCA_050749345.1 Nitrosarchaeum sp.
TTGTTTAAGTATGTGTAAAGATATTCTTTTGGTATGTGCGAAACTCTTGATGAAATTCATGATGCACAATTGGCTACGGTTATAGCCAAAATGAGAAAAGAAAAAATGGAAAAACAAGTTTTGTGTAACTAAAAATTTATTTCAATATTACGCCTATATCCATCAGATTTGTGTGAGTAGAATCTGTTCTGATGTTGCTTTTTTGTTTTTGAAAAAATCTTCCAGAGTCACTATTTTTTAAGAATTCTTTGATTATTGATTCATCTATTTTGATGTTCTCTGTTATAGCTCCCGCAAAAAATGTATTTCCATCTATCCCATCTGTCCCCATTGATGAAATGATCATTTTTTTTAAATTTTGTGAATTCTTTAAAATTCTTAAAACTAATTCTTGATTTCTTCCACCTGATCCTTTTCCAATGACTTCGACTGTAGTTTCGCCACCAAAAATGAGACAACTTTTTTGCTCATCTGGTATGTTCTCCATAATTGTTCGTGTAGCATCTTTTATGTTGCCAAACACTTGTATTGTTTTTACTTTATACCCAAACTCTTTGGCTTTTGATTCCATTGCTTTTATACAGTCTTTGTTATTTGCAATGATGTAATTTTTTATCTTTGCTTTTTTTGGTGTTTCAGAAATTTTTCCTTTAAACCCATCTTCAAATCTTTGTAAAATTTCTAATGGTATTTTATTTTTTAATTTGTATTTATTGATTATATTTAACGCATCTAGAAAAGTTGTATTGTCCATATATGTTGTTCCTGAAGCAATAGAGGAAAGATCGTCTCCTTGAACATCTGACATCACAAGTCCAATTCCATGACATTTGATATTTTCAACTAATCTACCACCTTTTATTTTTGACAAATGTTTTCTAATACAATTAAACTCTTGAATGTTGGCTCCTGATTTTAACAACAGATTGGTTACGTAGATTTTATCCTCCAATGTTATGTCATCTGGAATGGCAAGTAGTGATGATCCCCCACCTGAAACTAAAAAGATTGTCAATTCTCCTTCTCTTCTATTTTGAAGAAACTTTGTTACTTCCTTTGCAGCCTTTACGCTTGTCTGATCTGGTTTTGGATGCCCTGAATTAAAGATCTGAAATTTTTTACCTTTTATTTTTGATTTGGACCCTTTAGGAATTACTATGATTCCACTTTTAATTGAAATAATTGCATTTAATGCCCTCGTCATAGAATCCCCCGCTTTTCCAAATGCTACTGTGTAAATGTTGGAAAAGTCTTTAAGTTTGAGAATTCTTCCATTAATTTTAATTTCTTCTGGAGTAACAAATTTTGGTATGATGTTCTCTGGGTCTGCAGCTTTTAGTCCTGCCTCCAAAATCTCCAAACATTCTATTTTCTTTTCTGATGTTGCTAAATCTTCATAATTCTGAATAATCATATGCTAATTTCTCTTACTGTAAGATATAATAATAATCAATGATGTCTTTGATTCATGTACACAGTACGTATTCCAAAAGTTATCAATTTTGGAAAAAATGCACTTGGTGAAACAGAATATCCAAAAAATGCACTAGTTGTTACAACCGTTCCTCCAGGACTTTCTGACAAATGGCTTGCCAAAATGGGAATTAAGGACTATATGCTATATGATCATGTAAAACCTGAACCATCAATTGATGATGTCAATGCTGTGATTTCACAATTCAAAGATAAAAATCCATCAGTCCTAATTGGATTGGGCGGTGGAAGTTCTATGGATGTAGTAAAATATGCTGCACCAGAGATGAAAAAAGAAAAAATCTTGATTCCAACTACTTTTGGAACTGGAGCTGAAATGACAACGTATTGCGTTTTGAAATTTGATGGAAAAAAGAAATTATTACGAGAAGACAAATTTCTTGCTGACATGGCTGTAGTGGATTCATATTTTATGGATGGCACTCCAGAACAAGTAATCAAAAGTTCTGTTTGTGATGCATGCGCTCAAGCAACCGAGGGATATGACAGTAAACTTGGTAACGACTTTACAAAAACCATGTGTAAGCAAGCATTTGAAATTCTATATGATGCAATATTGAATAATAAACCAGAAAACTATCCATACGGTTCAATGCTATCTGGTATTGGATTTGGTAATTGTTCAACCACACTTGGACATGCACTATCATATGTCTTCTCAAATGAAGGAGTACCACATGGCTATTCTTTGTCTTCTTGCACTACAGTTGCACACAAGCATAACAAATCCATCTTCTATGATCGATTCAAGGAAGCTATGAAAAAACTAGGCTTTGAAAAACTCAATCTGAAAGCTGATGTTTCAGATGCAGCAGACACAGTAATGACTGACAGAGGACATTTGGATCCAAACCCAATTCCGATCTCCAAAGAAGATATAATCAAGTGTCTACAGGATATTAAATCAGGCAATTTGTAAAAAACCCCAATATTTTTTACATTTTTTCTATTTTATTAATAAACTGTGAAATTATCTGCTTTGCCTAAACTTATTTAAGCTGATATTCTTGTCTAAGTATATGATTGCTGAAAAACCATTAAAATTCGGTATTCAAAATGGATTAAATGTTGCCCGCGCGGGATACACTGAAGATCAAATTTTAACTGCTTGCATACTTGCCGATAAAACAGGTTATGACTCTATTTTCTATATGGACCACACAAATGTCCCACAATGGAAAAACGCAATTGTTTTGGATCCTTGGATAATGCTAGCTGCAATTGCAGCTGTTACAAATAATGTTGAATTAGGAACTTGTGTAACTGATGCAATTAGAAGACACCCATCAAACATTGCCCTAGCTGCAATTACACTTGACAGAGTTTCAAAAGGAAGAGCAATTTTAGGAATTGGTGCAGGTGAGGCTCAAAATCTAAAAGAATTCTGCATTCCATTTGAAAAACCAGTTGCTAAATGGGAAGAACAAATTCAAGTTATCAAAACTTTGTATGGCTCAACTCCTGATCATACAGTAAATTATGATGGCAAATATTACAAATTAGAAGGTGCATGTCTTCAAGCACCGCCAATTAGAAAACCATATCCTCCAACATACATGGCATCAGGTGGTACACGCACTTTGGAACTTACCGGAAAACTTGGAGAAGGATGGTTGCCAATTGGTTATACTCCAGAATTGTTTGAAGATCATGCAAAACAAATTCAAACCTCTATGAATAAACATAACAGAACTCAAAAAGAAAAGGATAGTTTCCAATATGCATTAGATATTGATGTTTACTTTTCAGAAGATGCAGAAGAATCTTGGGCAAAAATGAAAGAAGCAGTCAAGGTGAGTTTGTTCAAACCTGAAGTGTTACGTGTTCATGGTATCAAAGAAATTGAAGGATTTGATTTTGTAAAATACTTTACAGAATATTCAATGTCTGATCAATCTTGGATTGTTAAGATGAGAGAGGCAGCAACAAAAATCCCTGACAAGATTGCTCGTTCATCAACTGCAGTTGGAACCCCTGATGATATAATTCCAACATTTGAGCGATTCATGAAAGCTGGTGTCAATCACTTTGTAATTCGATTCTGGGGTAAAAACTACTTTGGCTCCATTGATAAATTTGCAAGCCACGTAATGCCATATCTACGAGAAAAACTACAAAAATAATCTAAATGTATATAGAAAATCATTTACTAAGCTAAATCTAGATGGTTGTATGGATGATGAACTTCATGAAGCAATAAAAAACTGCCTAAAAATTCTAGAAGATAGTATATCTACTTTATCTAATATTGAATTGGAACTAGAAGACCAAAAAGAAGATAAAATAACATCTGATTTGGGACTACATGATCTGTATGATATGACTGAAGATGTAGCAGAATCTGAAAAACTAAAACGTGCCGAATTCCATCTTTTGCGTAGAAAAGCAGATCCTTAATCCTGATTAATTTACGATTTATGTGGCCTTTTGTTTCTACTTTTCATTCTAGTGTATGATTTTACTTGTCGCTTTTTTTGTTGTTTTTCTAATCTCTTTCTTGTACGTGCTGTGGAGTTGGTTTCCCCTTGTATTACTTTGACTTTGCTTCCGTCTCTTAGCATTATTGGTTTTCCTTTAAATCTAAATTCTATATCATGACATTTTGTATAGTATTTTCTTAGACAAAAAAATATTCTGTTATTTGTACCGTGCATCTCTTTGACCTCTTTTGACTTTTTCAAATCATTGAGAATGTTTCTTAGTAATCCTTTGTCAATATCTGTAACTCTATGCAATTCTCTAAACCAAATAAATCTGGAATTATTTCCCCACTCTTCTAGGAATTTAAGTGCCAAATTAGTTGCCCTTAGTCGTTCTTCTTCTTTCTCATCCAACTCTCTTACTTCACATTCTCCCATATTTTAGTAATTTTGATTACGGTTGTTTTTTTGATTTACTCATTTCTTTTAATCTTGATTTTGTTACTCTGATTGATTGTATTTGATTTTTTTCCATATATCTTGCAATGTTATCTATTTTTTTATAATTCTTGATTGTTCCTCAGATGAATTTGATTTTAAGAGATTTTTCTTTAATATTTTTAGTTCTGATGAATATTCTCCGAACTCATTTTTCAGATTATTTAGATAAGGATCATTCATGATTTGTCTTTAATCATCCTGTATTTTAGAGATTTAGGATCTGGATTTATAATATTATTGATAAAAATAACTTTATTGCAACTAGTTGGAATTTTACAAATCAAATCATATCAAAAAATCCAAGAATTTTTAAACCGAGAGCACATCGGACGTGTTTCCAGTATTGATGAGAATGGATACCCTCAGATAATACCGATGAATTTTGTTTTTCTAAATGATTCAGTATACATGCATTCTCATATCAAAGGTGAAAAAATTGATAATATCAATAGAAACAACAAAGTTGGTTTTGAAGTTGATAGGGAATTAGAATTTTTGCCTTCCTATTTTGAAGATCCAAAAGATGCATCACTTGCAGATACATTATACATCAGTATTGTAATCAAAGGTAGAGGATTACTAGTAAAAGATAGAGAAGAAAAAACACTTGCACTAAATGGTCTTATGAAAAAATATCAGCCCGAGGGAGGATATGATCCAATTCAATCCACCATGAAAGTTTTAGATAGTGTTGCAATAATCAAAATCATTCCTGATACTATTCATGGAAAATACAAAATTGGACAACATATGCATGCAGAGAAAAGAATGGATTTGGCAGAAAAAATATTGCAGAGAAATTCCTCCACCGCAAAAGAGACTTTGAAAATCATGGGCTTTGAGATAACTGAGAATGGATTGCAAATGATTGATGAACCTGTCTGGTAGGAATTACTTATGGTGCTATCTTTGCTTTAAATTCAGTTTGATGATCTGATTTTGTTTTTCAACGTCCCAAACTATGTTCTCTTGAGCAAAAATTACTTGCATGGTTTTCAAACTTTGATTCACAATTATCATATGACATTTTGGTCATTGGAATTTTTTCTTTTTTGCTTATAAATAAAAGAAATTTTTTTATCAGTGTCAATTATTTGATTTTCTGTTTACCTAAGGGTTTTACTTAACATTCGTTAGCTATAAGTTCAGATTTAGATTATTGTAACTGTTGCAACAAATTCATAAATTTGAACTAGTATCAGAATTTGAACCTACTGGTGATCAACCACAAGCCATTGATGCACTAGTTGAAGGTGTAAAAAAGGGAACAATTCAAACATTACTCGGTGTAACTGGAAGTGGAAAGACATTTTCTATTGCAAATGTCATTGCAAGAACTGGAAAAAATACATTAGTTATATCTCACAACAAAACTCTAGCTGCTCAACTATACTCTGAATTAAAACAGTTTTTTCCAAAAAATAATGTGGGCTATTTTGTATCGTACTATGATTATTATCAACCTGAAAGCTATATGCCTCAAACAGATACCTATATTGAAAAAGACACTCAAATCAATGAAAAAATTGAAAAATTACGATTAGAGGCAACTGCTATGCTATTATCTGGTGACCCTACAATTATTGTTTCAACTGTATCTTGTATCTATTCACTTGGCAATCCTCAGGATTGGGAAGATTTGGCAATTACAATTAATGTTGGCGATGTAATAAAAAGAAATGAACTAATAAAAAAATTCATTGATGCCCGATATGAAAGAAATGATACTGAAATAGCTTCTGGTAATTTCAGAGTAAAGGGTGACACGATAGATATTGTACCTGCATATTCTGAAGATATTGTACGAATTTCAATGTTTGGTGATGATGTAGAACAAATCACATTGCTTGATAATATCTCTCTTAAAGAAAAACGCAAAGTCACCCAGATGAAAATTTTTCCTGCAAAACACTATCTAATTGCAAAAGATGTTAGAGAAAAAGCTGTACTTTCAATTAAAGACGAGCTAGAAAAACGATTACCAGAATTAAATGAATTAGAAAAACAAAGACTGGAAATGAGAACAAAATATGATTTGGAGATGATAGAAGAGTTGGGGTATTGTTCAGGAATTGAAAATTATTCCAGGCATTTTGATGGAAGACAATCAGGTGAGAAAGCGTTTTGTTTGATGGATTTTTTTGGAGATGACTACCTACTTGTAATTGATGAATCTCATGTTACTTTACCACAACTACATGGAATGTACAAAGGTGATTATTCAAGGAAAAAACAATTAGTGACATATGGTTTTCGTCTGCCAAGTGCATATGATAACAGACCATTAAAATTTGAAGAATTTGAGGGTTATCTGAAAAATGCAATTTTTGTATCTGCAACTCCTAGTGATTATGAGAAAAAAATATCCTCTCAAATAGCAGAGCAGTTAGTGCGACCCACTGGATTACTTGATCCATCCGTGGAGATTAAACCCACCAAGGGCCAAATGGATGATCTAATTCAAGAAATTGCCAAAAGATCTGCCAAAAATGAGCGTGTCTTAGTCACCACTCTAACAAAGCGCATGGCTGAGGATCTTGCTGAATATCTTTCAAAAAAACAGGTAAGGGTAAGATACATGCACTCTGAAATAGAAGGATTACAAAGAACAGAATTAATCAGACAATTACGATTAGGCGAATTTGATGTTCTAGTTGGAATCAATTTGTTAAGGGAGGGGTTGGATATTCCTGAGGTTTCGCTAGTTGCAATTTTAGATGCAGATAAGGAAGGATTTTTGAGAAACTTTACTAGTTTGATTCAGACATTTGGAAGAGCTGCAAGAAATGTAAACGGTTCGGTAATTATGTATGCTGATAATATTACAAAATCAATGTCTCATGCAATAGATGAAACAAAAAGACGTAAAGAAAAACAAATACAATATAACAAAGAGTACAACATAACTCCCCAAACAATCATAAAATCTGTTCCTGAACAAGTTACAACATTAGATGAATCTAAACTAAAATCAATACACGATCTTGCTACTGATATTATCAAACTAGAATATCAGATGAAAAAATATTCTGAAGAATTAGATTTTGAGCGTGCAATTGAATGTCGAGATAGAATAAAAAGACTGGAAAAGGAGATTAAATTCAAAGATGGTCGAAAATAAATTAAAAATTCGTGGTGCTAGACATCATAATTTAAAAAACATTGATGTTGATATTCCAAAAAATAAGATTGTTGTTATTAGTGGATTATCCGGTTCTGGAAAGTCCACTTTAGCTTTTGATACAATTTATGCTGAAGGGCAGAGACGTTATGTGGAATCGCTTTCTGCTTATGCAAGACAGTTCCTTGAAATGATGGACAAACCCGACGTTGATTCTATAGAAGGACTTTCCCCTGCAATATCTATTCAACAAAAAACTACAAGTAAGAATCCACGCTCTACTGTTGGAACAACGACTGAAATCTATGATTACATGAGATTACTTTACGCAAGAATTGGAATTCCTTATTGTACAAATTGTTCTAGAAAAATATCTAGTCAATCAATTGAAACAATTTGTGATTCCATTCTCAAGGACTTTGCTGGCCAAAAAATCTTGATTCTATCTCCAATTA
>JBOGRE010000154.1:0-17280 GCA_050749345.1 Nitrosarchaeum sp.
TATTTTTTTAATTTCAAATAC
The DNA here is from genome assembly GCA_050749345.1 of Nitrosarchaeum sp. Lineage (GTDB taxonomy): Archaea > Thermoproteota > Nitrososphaeria > Nitrososphaerales > Nitrosopumilaceae > Nitrosarchaeum. The sequence continues at coordinate 22 of JBOGRE010000154.1, forward strand.
TTCTGCTTCTGGAAACCCCTCTTGCATTCTTTACATCGATTGCTCTGTCTAATTACTTTTATGAATAAACAAGTTCAACATGGTTCTTCCTTTGTCTGTTATGGAATAGATCATATTTGATCCTACTGCTTCTTTTTGCACAAAGTTGTAATCTACACAAAGATGTAGATAATTCAGAAATGATTTTTTCATTCTTATTTTCGATTTTGAATACAAATCAGAAAACGTCATTGGATTTCCTTTAAGCTGATACAGTAATTTCAGAAGAGATAATGTACTGTAATCTCGCGTTCTTGCTTTTACTGCATCTAGTATTTGGACATCTCTTTTTATAATAAAATCTTCGAATTGGTCTGCTACTTCTATAGGTATGTATGTCAATCTTGCTCGCATCATACCGTATGGTACGGTATATTACCTTATTAATGTTCAACTCGAGCTTTGTTGATCAATCTGGATTGTTTTTTTACACCCAATTTCATGCCTGCATATCTGATATGATCTCTATTTCATCTCCATTGTTTACTTGGATGGATGAATTTTTTCTATGAATTGGTTTAACCCAACACTCCTAAACATCTTGTTTTGGTATTTTAGAATCTAATTCTTACAGTTGTTTTTTGACATATATCATCTAGTATTCATCACTTTTTTTTAAATGATTCAATGCCTTAACTAATGCAACAATTATTCGCTTCTTGGATTTTTGTATTTGAATTTGTTAATTTTGATTAGTTCTGCATATGAACCAAATTTAGATGAATCTGAGATTTTATCTAATTCGTCATCTGATTCACCAATATTGTCAAATTTTTTCAATATTTTGTAATTGGTGTTTCTTTCTGCAGGTATTCTTCCGATTTCTCTCACTAGCCTTCTTATTTCTTTTGGTCTTATCAATTGACCATGATTGGAACCTGCAGATGTTGAAATACTTTCATTGATTAGGGTTCCTCCGAAATCATTGGCTCCCCACATTAACAACAATTGTGACATTTTCTGTCCTTCTTTAACCCATGACATTTGAATATTGTCTATGTAATTATTTAGCATAATTCTTGCAATCGCATGTGTTAGCAATACATCGTTACCGCTACCTCCCTGTCTTATTCCGTCATGCAATTGGTGTTTGTACATTGGGGCTTCACTATGGATAAAATTGAGTGGGACAAATTCTGTAAATCCTCTTGTCTCTTTTTGAATTTCTCTGATTTTTACAATGTGATTTACTCTATCTTCTGGCGTTTCAATATGTCCGAACATCATAGTTGCAGTTGTATTGATTCCAAGACTATGAGCTGTTTTGATAACTTCAATCCAATCTTTTACGCTGATTCTTCCTGGAGAAATTTTATCTCTTAATTTTTGATCTAATATCTCTGCCGCTGTTCCTGGTAGAGTGTTCACACCTGATTCTTTGAGTTTTTTAAGATATTCTCTAATTGTTATCTTTGATCTTGTTGCTCCATAAAGAACCTCCTCTGGTGAAAATCCATGTATGTGTATGTCTGGAATTTCTTTTTTAATTTCTCTGCAAATATTTTCATACAAATCCCCCTCCATATCTGGTGGGAGCCCAGCTTGAATACAAACTTCAGTTGCGCCTAGTTGATATGCCTCTTTTGCACGTCTTACAATTTCATCTGTTGGAAGAAAATAACCTTCCTCCTCTCTGAAATCTCTACTAAATGCGCAAAAACCACACTGTTTAATGCATACATTAGTAAAATTGATATTTCTATTTACAACATATGTGACCGTATCTCCGACTCTTCTTCTTCTAATTTCATCTGCAACTAATCCTACTAAATGGAAATCTATTCCTGTCGTGTTGTACAGTCTTAATCCTTCTTGTGCTGATATCTCTTTATCTGATAATGCCTTGTTTAAAATCTCAGAAACAACAGAGTCTGAATTTTTAAGTAGTGTATCTATGATGCTCATTTCCAATACTCCTGTCTTACCAATCCTTCCTCGTCTTCAATACATTTCATCTTATCTCTTAACTCTTTGCCAATAAACGAAAAAAATTCCGGATACACCGGAAACCTGCATTTTAATTCGAATCCCGCATTCTTTGAGTCTTGTTCTATTTTTTTAATTTCTGGCCAAGAAAATTCAGGATTTACATAATCGGGTGTAAGTGGAGAAATTCCCCCCCAATCATTAATTCCCAAAGATAGAAAACTATAATATGAATTTGGAGACAAATTTGGAGGAATTTGTATGTTCATTTTTGGCATGATTATTCTTGTTAATGCCACAACTATTTTGAAATAATTCTCGTTGGCTGATGGAAAATTCTTCATCACAGTATCTTGTTTTGGTTGAAAATTTTGTACAATCACTTCTTGTATATTTCCATATTTTTCTTGCAGTTTTCTTATTGCCAAAATTGAATCTATAATTTCAATGTGGGTTTCTCCAATTCCTACTAGTATTCCTGTTGTCATTGGAATTTTCAATTTACCTGCATTCTCTAGTACTTCAAGTCGTGCTTTTGGTCTCTTACTTGTTGCTAGATAATGTGGCATTCCTTTTTTTGTAAATCTTTCACTGACATTTTCTAACATTATACCCATCGATACATTGCTTTTTTGTAATTCTTTTAGATCTTCTATATTCAAGTTTCCTGCATTAGTATGTGGAAACAATCCCGCTTCTATTGCTAATTCTGATGCATGAATCAAATATTCCGCAGTTGATTTGAATCCATTTGTTTTTAGCCACTCTCGTGCCTCTTGATATTTTTGTTCAGGTTGCTCTCCTGTTACAAACAAAGCTTCAACACATCTGTATTTTTTTGCAAGACTCAATAATTGTTTTATTTCTTGTTTTGACATCAAAGATATTTTTTCCTCACCCGGTTCTGCCTTGTAAGTACAGTACGAACATGTATCTTTACATAAATTCACAATGTTGAAAAATGCTTTTTTTGAAAATGTAACTGAATCTTCTTTAAATTTTTTTCTCAATCTTTGAGCTGCTGAAAATAACTCACTGGGATTATTTTTTGAATTTTCATAGATTTGTATTATTTCATCTCTGGAAATTATCTTGTCTTCTAAAACATTGTTTAAACTCTCAGAGTTTAACACAAGTTTGTTCAATAGTTGTGTGCTTGTCTAGAAGTATTTATGCTTGTATTGCTTTAATTTCCATTTGGTCTTTCTTCTAAGGTGATTGTGATGTTAGTCGTTCTACCCTCTCTTAGAATCTCTAAAACCATTTCATCTCCAACATATTTTTCTCTTTGTAGATGAATCAAAATATCGTCTATTTTTCTTACTTGTTTGCCATCCACTGATAATATGATGTCTCCACCTACTGGATAATTTACCCCTTCAACTTGGACTGTCTTATCAGATCCATGTATGCCTGCTTTTGCTGCAGGACTATTTTCCACTACCGTAATAACAAGAAGTCCTACCGCGTCATTCAGATTCAAAACTTTGGCTAAATCAGGATCGATATCTTTGCCAGAAATTCCAATCCATGGGTGACGGTATTTCCCATCTTTTATTAAATTTGGAACAATTTTTGCTATTGTCTGAGATGGAACTGCAAATCCAACTCCTGTAAATTCCCCTGTTGTAGACTGTATTGCAGTGTTTATTCCAACAATTTCACCTCTCATATTTATCAACGGTCCTCCCGAATTTCCTGGATTAATTGCCGCATCTGTCTGAATCACATCTGGAATGAAATACCCTGATCCTGAAGGTAGGAGTCTGCCTAATTGACTGACAATTCCTGATGTCATAGAACCGGATAGCCCAAATGGATTGCCAATTGCTGCAATGGATTCTCCAACTTTGAGATTTGCTGAATCCCCCAATGATAGCGGTTGTAACAATGACAAATCAGCATTGACTTTAATGACTCCTATGTCTGTAAATTCATCAAAACCAACTACTTTTGCATTGTATGAACGACCATCAAGAAATGTAACAACTACTTTTTTTGCATCCTTTACAACATGAGCATTTGTAATGATATGTCCTTTTTTATCAAAAACAAAACCTGAGCCAACTCCCCCTGTTCCATTTAATTGATCTGTTCTTTGAACATTGACTCTAACCACTCCTGGTTCAGATTTTTTAAATATCTCAATTAATGAAAGATCTTTTGAATATGTTGGAGTTGTTTCTCCTATTGCATTTGGAATGGGTTTGTCGCTTACGATAATTTCTGATTTCATAGTGGGAGATGTTATCAAAATTACTACAAAAATAACTACAACAATTAGAGCTCCTATTGCTCCTCCTACTAACATTCCTGATTTATCCATGTGAAATCGTTTACCTATTTTTCTATCTAAAAGTATTGTTATACACTTATCGAATTTTGAACATGATCTTTCATGGAATAGTTTCTTCCTCTCCAATATATGGTACTACTTTTTGCATGAAGTAATCCACTCAAAAATCCTAATACTACCACCAAACTGCCTATGGGGGCAAACAACGCGTCAATTAATCGTAATTGCAATAATTTTTTGACTTCAATTATTGCTCCTATGTAAATCATGATTGATGCAACAAATGACGCTACAAATAGAATTGAAAACGATGTTGTTTCTAATGCCCCCAAAGTAGAATATGCTAAAATTGGGAATGGCATAAACAGTAAAAATAATACTGCAAAAAAGCTACCTATTGCAATTTTTTCACTTTGAAGATATAATGGAATCATCAATCTCTTGAGGGCATTCCATAGTGTACTTTTGTCTCGTGCCCACACTGCTTCTATTAGATGGTCTCCTTTAACGATTCTCATCTTATATCCTGATTTTTTTACTTTTTTCCCAAGTGCACCATCTTCAATAATCTCATGTTTTACACTCTCATGCATTCCTACTGCTTCATAGATTTTTTGTTTAATTATGAAAAAACTACCAAAGAAATATGCTGTTTTCTTTGAAGGATCATTTACTCGAATGGCTGAAAATCTTGTATGAAGAAATGTTGAAATCATAGGAAGTGTAATTCTTGTCCAAAAATCTATTACACATATTTTTGGAATTGCAGATAATGCATCTAAATTAAAAGAAAGTAAATGTGATACTGCAAGAGAAATTACATTTTGTGAATGCTTAGTGTCTGCGTCTGTAAATAATAAAAGATCTCCTGTTGCCTTTTTGTATCCTTCCATACATGCCCAATTTTTTCCCATCCATCCATCTGGTTTTATTTGTGCACTTACTGGAATTATTTTGGAATTTTTCTTTGCATATTCTGAAATGATCTTGTATGTTGCATCATCTGACGAATCATCAATTACAATAATTTCATAATTTGTATAGTCTTGTGCAATTAATGAATCTAAACATTTTCCAATAAACTCTTCTTCGTTTCTTGCAGGGAGAATGATTGAAACCTTGGGATTACTGTGTTTCTTTCTTTCAAATTTATCTAGATATGGAGTCAATCTAACAGAATCCATCATTGATTTAATCAGAAATGCCCATACCGTAGATACTCCAACTAAAATTACAGTTAGTGAATAATTCAAAACATCTAAAATTAATTCCATAAATCTTATCTCTCTGCTTCTTCTTTGATTTTTTGTAGTGCTTGTATTGTTCCATTCTCAATGTGCTTTTTTATCATTCCTGTGAACATACCCATCATACCTGTAAGTTTGATGTCCCATTTTACTTTCAATAGTGTTCTTTCATCTTTAACAGTTAGAGTTATGATTTTGATTCCATCTATGATCCCTTTTGTAAATGCTATTTCGATCTTTTCTTTAGGTTGTAATTTTACTTCCTGCATGCACTTTTGATCTCTAAATGCAATAGTTACCTCTCGATTGATTATATTCCCATTTTTTGATATGTTTCTAATTTCTTTAGTTCCTCTCCAAAACTTTGATTCGTTATCTATGTCTGATACTATGTCCCAAACTTTATCTATTTGGGCACTAATTTCCACTGAAACTTCAATTTCTGCCATGCCTTCTACTCGTTAATTTCGCATTAAATATATTAGATTCTTATATGTTAAGAAATAGACTGTGATGGGCAACATGCCTAAAATCCAGAACAGTAACTCCGGTTCTAACGGCAATTGCCAAACTTCCGTCACAGTCAATTACCCTTAAAAAAATGAAACCTTCACGATATATGCCAAAAATTGGAACCTTTGACGGAGCAGGATTTTGGAAAAACGCTTATGCTCATCAACGTGGTAAGTTACTAAAAATGGTAAATGTTCCTGATGACCAAATAATTACATTAGTTAATAAAAAATATGTTGAACTTCCCGCGGCTCTAAAATATGAAATTGAAACAAGTGGCATAGATAAAAAAGTTCTAATGTGAAATTTCGAAATTCATTTTAACAAGATAATTTATGAATTCTTATGTCTCATGTAACTTATGATGATTTTGCAAAATTAGATATTCGTGTAGCAAAAATTATTTCAACTGAACCAATTCCAGGTAAAACCCGAATCATAAAAGGAATTATTGATCTTGGCAATGAAAAAAGAAATGTGATAATTGGTGGTGCACAATATTACAAACCTGAAGATATTGTTGGAAAAATTGTAATTGTTATTACAAATCTAGAACCCAAAATAATGGTAGGGGTTGAATCAAATGCAATGCTTCTGGCAGCTGATGTAAATGACAAACCATTTTGGTTAACTGTAAATGATGACGTACCATTAGGAAGTCCAATAAAGTAATTAGAAAACAAATTGAAATAAATTCAATCTACATTCAATCATAGATCATCAGGTTCTTTTCTTCTAGTAATGCATGCAAGTTGTTTACTGATCTGTATACATCAGGTTCTTTTTTAGCACCTGTACAGACAAGTTTTCCAGAAGAAAATAACAAAATTACCGTCTTTGGATCTAACATTCTATGAATCAATCCTGGGAATTGTTCGGGCTCATACATACTTCTTGGTAAAGTTCTTGCAGCTTGTTCGAGATGGATTTTTCCACCAAGGTTAATTGATGCTACTATATTTTGAATTTCAACTGTTGCATCTTTTTTTACTTTAATTCCACCTTTTCGAAGTTTCTGTACTACTGTTTTTACTGCTTTTCTTGCCATTTCTTCAGATTTTGATCCTGTACATACCATTTTTCCTGAGGTAAAAATCAAAGTTGCTGTTTTTGGGCTCTTTAGTCTAAAGACTAATCCTGGAAATTGGTCAGGATGATATTCTACATCTGGGAATGTTCTTGTAATCTCATTCAAGTCCATTTTTTGATCAACCGAGGCAGAGGCTACAACATTTTCCACGCTTACAATTGGCTTTGTTTGTGGCATATTCAGGTTTTTTCTATCCTAACTATAATAAAAGCACTCTCCATTTTTTTACCTTCAAGTAGGCTTTTTTAAAATTTTTGTTATAGGTTCAGATTTTTGTCAATGCCTTGTTATACGAATGATTTAATTTGGATCCCACTAACTTTGTGTCTATTGGATTTTACGAATATAGATTTTGATAAATTGTTTGGATCAAGTGGTGACACAAATCCAATTATGATGTTGATTTGGATTGTTCCAATTTTCATTTTTGTATTTTACGGACAGAGAATTCAATTGGCAATCACATCAGGAGAAATAAAAAAAGGAATTCAAAAACTTGAAGAATATAAAATTAAATCCAGAATTGAACTAATTGATTATATTAAAAAAAATATGAATCTTAAGGATGATCCTACTAAAAGGATTGACCGCTTTTTAGATTATTTTACTATAATGCCTGTTGATATGGATCCAAATGGAATAGTAGGCAAAGTCAGACATATAGTAAGGGCAAGAGAAGATTATTCTAGAGAACATGTCAAGTCATTATCTCCTCAAACAGGTACTTTGGAATTAACCAAAATTCAAACCCTACTTGAAATAGCTACTTCTTTACAAATGATTTACAAAGTAATCAATCATCTATATTTGACTGCAAAAAAACAGAATAATTATCCCTTAATTTTACCACTTCAAATGATTTTGCCTTTTATTTTAGAAGAAGCAGAAGCTATGCACAAAGCCATCCCTGCTTTTAAAATGGGTCAACCTATTGGTGATGGAATAGGACCTATGGTTGTTGGCAAAATGATGCTTGATACTAAAAAAGAACCTATTGCCTTTCAAACTGTTTTTAGTGAAACTCAATTTGATGGAAGAAAATTATTTCTATTAAAAGCAGAAGGTCCTGGTTCCACTGTTGGTAGACCTGGGGATGCTGTAGAGTCAATTGTTTTTAAAAATAAACCTGATGTTATAATTATGGTGGACGCTGCATTGAAAATGGAGGGAGAAGATTCTGCCACTATTGCACAAGGATTTGGTGCAGCGATAGGGGGAATTGGAACTGAAAGATTTCAGATAGAGGATATTGCAACAAAAAATAATATTCCAATTTTTGCAATTGTGATAAAACAATCCGTCAAAGAAGCAATAACCCTAATGACTAAAGAAATTGCTGATAAGGCAGACCATGTACGCTTACAAATTTATGATATGATTCATGAGAACACAAAACCTGGTCAGTCAATTTTGTTAATTGGTGTAGGAAATACTATGGGAGTACCACAATAATGTTCTCAAAAGAAAACACTATTTTTGCATATACTGTAGAAAAATGCAACCTATGTAATTTAGAAAGAAAAAGAAAATTCAAAGAAGGAGATTTTCTCTTTACTGAAACCTCAAAATGTGATTCTTGTAATGGGATGATTATAATAGAAAAAATCTTTGGTGAATCTATTAAAAAATAGTTGTAACTATAACTCCATTCTCCTTTGGAATAAACGTATGTTCTGCCTGGGCCACTCTTTGCTCATTTATTTCAATTAATACTGGATATGCTTGAACTGCTTTTTTATTGACAAGTTGTTCTAATAGTTCTCTAGCATTCTTTTCTTCCCACTCCTTAGTAATCCATCTTAGTGCAAAAGGTAACATATTGAATTTTTCCCAGATATAATCAAGCAATTTATCTGCTTCATCGTTTTTTGTTTTTTTTCTTGAATTTAGTGCAAAGATGTTTTTTATCTTCCCATTTCTTACAAATCCACCTCCTTTCTCTGTAGTGACAAATGGCTCACATGCGTATGCTGTATTTTCTGCTAGTGTAAATCCACCAACTGACCAAATATTTGGTATAGATCTACCTGCATGAATTGTATATTGTCCTAAAGAATGACCGCTAAGATTTGCAATTGGTTTGAATCCTGTTTTTTTTATTGTTTTTTCTATTGTTCGCCCAATATCGCTTGCTTTGACTCCCACTTTTATCATAGACATTGCATTGCTTAATGCTTCTTCTGCAGTTTGAATTAATCCATCATATTGTGTATCCTGACAAACTGTAACTGCAGTATCTGCAATGTATCCGTTAATTTGTGTACCAAGATCAATTTTGACCAAATCTGAATCTGTAATTATGATTGGATCATTTGGCTCTGCTGTATAATGAGCTGCTATTTCATTGATGCTTACATTTACTGGAAATGCACATTTTGCTCCATGTTTTTTAATTTGATTTTCTACTTCTTCACAAATTTCATAAACTGTTTTTCCAACCCAATTTCTCTCTCTGACTATCTCTCTTACTTCGGCAGCAATTTTTCCCGCTTTAATATAATCATCTAACTGCAAGGCTTTTCTATTCTTTTGATTGCCTTTAAAATGATTATCTGTCAAGCTTAAATTGGGCGACTTTTAGGATTCACTGGGATCGTGGTCTAGCTTGGTATGATTCTGCGTTTGGGACGCAGAGGTCGTGTGTTCAAATCACGCCGATCCCACCACTGAATCATTATCTTATTATCAAATAACATCCTAACTTTACTGCCGAGCAATGAGGAAGAGTTAGAGTGATGACTTTGATATGAAGTAAAACTAATGGCTCTGAGCTCCGGCATGTTTTTATGAATTATTATTGATTCTATTTCTGTTGAATTTTGAAAAACGCGATATTATCCTTATTGTAGGTCTTTTATTTTTTATGATTGGATTGATTCCATTCATGGGGCCAATATATGCAATTTTAATTGTGATTGCTATCTATTTTGGAATAAAATTCTATGTTGGAAATAGACGAAAATCTGTCGAAAAAGAGATAGGAGAAGGCATATGTGCAGATTGTGGTTCTAAAATATCTAATCAAAAGTGCTCAAATTGTGACTCTATAAACGAATAACTTCTATGAATACATAAAAACGATAAAAATCAAATTTATTATTATACATTTGAGGTAAAAGTGATTAATTTAGATTGATCATGCAAGAATTTCATGGTTTGTTTTTTGCCATATGTAAAATACTAGTGGCATTTTGTATTTAATATTTATAATAATACTTTAATATTTCTACTTCAGGTAATATACGTGGAAAAATACGAAAAACTGCTTAACATGCTAATGGATTTTGATAACTCAATTAGATTTTCAGCAGTATGTAATAAAGATGGTGAAATATTATGGAACAGCCAAAGAACTGGATTGAGAAATATTATCCCGTTAGCAGATACCAAAAAAACATTAAAAAGAGCAATAAATGCGTGGCAAGAACGTTCTACTATTACAAATAAGGTAGGACGAGGTCTTTATGTAATAGCGGCTTATGAAAAAATTAAACGAATTACTATTCCACTAGGTAACAATAATCTTCTATTCCTAAGTGTGGATAATACGCCACTGAATTCTAGTAAGGGCAAGAGCTATGGTCACTTGGTAGATATGGGCAAAATAATGTCTATTGTCGATTTCGTAAATTCAAATTCATAAATTATTCCACATTTATTGATGTAATCTATCCATCCTGAATATGTCATAGCAGATTAATCATACGCAGTCCCTAAATATTATAAAATCTATAAAATTTGTACAAAAATGGTACTCAAAATCCTACAATTGAGGTCAACTTTAACAACTAGCTCAACTTTTCCTAAATTCCATTCTAAAATGAGGCTTTCAGGTATTCAATATAGGAAATCACCATGAAGCATATCTTTATTTTATTTTCTATTTTATTTCTTAGCGGGTTAGTTATTACTGCAAACGCCCAATCTACTAATCATGTTGTAATAAATGAAATAGACATTAATCCACCAGGTGATGACACCAAATTTGTTATAGAGTGGGTTGAACTCTATAATCCTACAAGTTCTAAAGTTGATATTAGTGGTTGGCAAATCGCATCAACTACAATATTGAAAAAAACAATGATTATTCCCACTGGTACTTTTATCGAACCCGGGAAATTTTTAATATTTTCATATCAAAGTTTATGGTTTACTGATAGTAACGAATTAGTTGAGCTAAAAGATAAGAATAGTGTAGTTGTAGATAAGACTCCTTTATTGTCTGACATGAAAAATGATTTTTCATCTTGGCAAAGAATCTATGATGGATATGACTTGGACAATTCTGATGATTGGAAATTTGCAATTTCTACTGCTGGATCTTCAAATGGAAAGTTAATAGTTGCAGAAGAAAAAGAAGGCGTTTCAGTATCTGTGTCCTCGAATAAATCTTCATATTTGTTTGGTGAAACTGTCACTATTCAAGGAAATGTATCAAAACAAATATTCATTGTATCTCCATATTTTCATGCTGATCAAATACTTGTAAAAATATCTGGTCCTAATTATGATAAAACAATTTCACTTTATCCTGATCTTAATTTGAATTATAAAACCACCTTGAATCTTCAGCAAGTTCTTGGAATTAGCAAAGGTGACTATTCTGTTTCAGTTAGTTATGGAGGTGCAACAACTCAAACCCTTTTTTCTGTAGGTGATGAAATTATTGCAGAAAATATCAAAGAAGATGGCACACTTAGTCTTGTTACTGATAAACCCCAGTATTTTCCTGGTGATACTCTATTGATAACTGGTTTTACTACCAAAGTAATTCCATTTGAAGGCTTGAAATTTAATATCAAGAACCCCAGTGGGAAAATAATTTCTACAGGTAGTTTGTATCCTACAAATGGAAAATTTTCTACAAATGTGTTTCTTACTACGGTGAATCCTGTTTATGGGAAATATCAGATAACTGGTGAATATTTTGATAAAGGAGTAGTTGCATCTTTTGAAGTGATCAAAGACGTCAAAGAAGACAAGGCAATATCACTATGGACAGATAAAGAAGCATATAGTTTAGGTGAAACTGTTACAATTACTGGTAGATTAAACAACGTGTGGGTTGGCTTTATGGATTTAGAAATTATTCAGACCAAAAATATTGCACTTGCCACAAGTGCACTTGGTGGTGGTAATTTTGGGTTTAAAATTTTAGATATACTAAAAATATCTGGCAATGGTTCCTTTACATACTCTTTTAAAATCCCAGATGATGATATTCGATTAGGTGATTATAAAATTTCTGTTTCAAAAGAGGTTGGGTCTGCGTCAAAAATTATCCATGTCGTCACAAATGCTAGCGAATATGTTGTAAATAGTGATCCTCTCTCACTTTCAACAGATAAAGTGATTTATGATTTAGGTGACGTCATGACAATTAATGGTTTTATTGCAAATCCTGCTAGCAGTTCAAGTTTTCAAACTCCTTCTGTAGCAATTTCCATATCTAATGAAGATGGAAGTCCTTTAGAAATTGTTGCACTCCCATCTGGCGCTAAAACAAGGCAACGTGATGGTTTGATAATTGCATATGAGTTCACTGCGATCCCTGATCCTTCTGGAAGATTTTCAGTTCAAACAGATATCATACAAAATGTTTTTACTGAAGGATCCTATAAAATAAAAGCTGAATATCGTGGACTTGCAAAAACCATTACTGTTGGAATTATAGACCCTCTGAAATTAGCTGATGGGGCATTACTTTCCTTGAATAAGCAAGTTTATGGTTTAGGTGAAACTGTTGTTTTGACTGGATTACTTCCTCCAACTGGTGATAACTCTGTAAAAATTTCTCTAACAAAACCTGATGGTAGCACATTTGATTCAGGTGACACTGTTGACGCACAACAATTTTCTTGGTCTTGGATTACCCCCATCACTGAAAAACCTTTATCTATAAAATCTGATGATCGTTCCGTATCTACAAGCAATTACGGAATTTACAAAATTCATGTCTCAAATGCTTCTCATGGCAAAGACATTTTCTTCAAAGTTTCTTCTGATCCTGAACATGACTCTTTAACTTTGGCTCCATTGTATGTCTCAACTGAAAAATCTCTGTACAAAGCTGGAGAGAAATTAAAGGTGATTGGTAATATCATTAAAAGAGATCAAGGTTCTGAGGGATTAATAATTCCAGAAAGAGTTACAATACTTGTAGTTGATGGTAAATTCCCATATAAACAAATCCTTGAGGCATCTGTTTATCCTGATCAGGGTGGAAATTTTCAGAGCTTATTTGAATTACCTGTAACTGTTTTTAGTGAAGGTGAATACAAAGTAAAAGCACTGTATTCAGGCAAACAATCTGAATCCATATTCGCTGTTGCAAATGATTTCTCTTTTGGCTCTAGTGAAAAATTATCTCTTTTACTAACTACTGATAAATCTGAATACTATCCAGGTGACATAATAACTGTATCTGGTAAACCAAACAAGCTGATTTATCTTGAAAAATTTGATGTTAGTGTAATTCAGAAAATAGATGGTGAAATAACATGTGGTTCATTTTACTGCGGTACACACTTAGGTCCTGTTACTACTATCAGGCCTAGTTCCTCCGGCTCATTTTCCCATCAAATTCAATTATCTGATTCTCCAACAAGTATAGGTTCATACGAAATTACAGTGGACGCTGGTTTTGAAACTAAATCTCTGATGTTTAATGTTGTGGAAAAACCTATTATCTCAGAATCTGAAAAATTGCCTTTAACTTTTATTGAAAAAGTCAACAGAATCTTGGATAATAAAATATCTATTCTTACAAACAAAAAAACAATAGATGATAATCAGGTATTGCCACGTGTATTTTCTGGTTCATTACTTACTGCAAAAGTTGATCAATCAGATGTTAATCTAAGAGTTACTTCTGAATCTGGAATTTGTATTATTGGTCCTGAGCAAAATTGTCTCGTAAAAGAATCTACTAGAAAACCAGGACAAATATACGAAGTTGTTTCAGTAGATGGAATTAATCTAAAAGTTAGATACAGCGGTCCTGACGTATACCTTGAGAAATTTGACATACTTCCCGAATCTTCTGTAGAATTCTTACCTAATGTAAACTGGAATGTAGATGTAATCAAAGATGATCAAGGATCTCGATTCTACTATAAAATTAGCTACAAAATACTAGAGTAAGTTCAAAATACCATTAATTTCATATCTGATCAGATGAACCTTCAGGTTTTGATGTTTTACCAGGATGATCCGAAAAAATGCACGGCAGCAAAAATGGTTAAATTTGGAATTGCAAAAAATATCAAAAAAATAGGAAATAGGGGACTTGTCTTAGATCCTTTTTCTAAAAAAACTCTTTTGCCTAAGGACAGATCTTTGATAAACTCAATAGTTGGAATTGATTGTTCTTGGACTCTTGCAAACCAGGCGTTTTCAAAAAAATTCAGTGGTATCAAAAGAAAATTACCTCCACTTTTTGCTGGCAATCCAGTTAATTACGCAAAACTCGATAAACTTACTACTGCCGAAGCACTATCTGCATCATTATTTATTTTAGGTTTTAGATATGAGGCACTTGCAATACTTGATAAATTCAAGTGGGGACATACTTTTTATGAACTAAATCAAAATCTTTTGGATGAATATTCTAAATTAGAATCTGAAGATCAAATTGATGTCATTCTAAAAGAATATGGTTTGTCTGATTAGCTAACGATGTTTTCTTTTCTTAATGTATATTGTAGTTGTTATAATGATAATTATTGGTACAATTAACCATATCCACTCAAAAGAATTATTTTTATTAAATTCTATATTGTTTTGATTCATTTCAGGTAGAACTCCTTTATTTTCCACCATTAAGAAACTTGTAGAATAGTAATCTGGTTTTAACACTGAATTAGAAATGGCAAATATTTTTAGATCTTTTGCACCTATGCCTAATTTCTCTATTTTTTCTCCTGAAATCTTGATCTTAGTGAAATTTTTATCAGCACTGACTAATTCTGATAATGTTGAATTTCCATTACTATCTGAAATGAAATAAAGAACTGAATCTGTCTGTGATGTTTCTATGTTTATCTCTAACTCAGTTCCTTTTTGAACGATGTTTGGTAAATTTACATTTGTTATTTTTGGAAATTCTGTTTTTTCAAATTCTGACCAATGTCCTGGCTTGAAAGGATATGTTTCATCATCAAAGGCATTGACAATAATAGTTCTAGATTCTGGTGAATATTCACTAAGATAAAACGGTCCATTACTAATCACTGCATGATTGTGTATTTGGTTCCATTTTGATGATGCGATATATCTATCATCAAAATAATTAAAATCTGTTTCAAATGGTTCTAGTGCTTTTGGAATGTATTTTTTTCCATTGAACTCATCCAAGTAACTTTGAATTATCTTGGCATCATTTGGAATTATTAAAGAAAGCCAGCTGACATTTTTATCGGTTGCACCAGATCTAGAAAATGATGTTTTTCCATCTATTACAGCTTGTTCCATTGCAGCCGAAACTTCCCATGGTGTTGCACTCCATATTGCTGCCCAATCTGCAATTTCACCATCATCAAAGTGCCAATAATTCACATAAACATCAATTGTATCCTCATCAACAGGTTTGATCCCGATTATAGTTTTAACCGCCTCTGAAGCTATGGGTGTAAATTCAACATCAAATGTTTTATCATTTTGATCTGTCTGTGTCCCCCATTCCAATGTAAAATACAATGAATATAAAATATCGTTCATATCCATTTTTTGACCATTGTGCCAATTACTAAATTTAAAATCAAATCTGACTTTACTTGTTGCTTGAGTTCCAGGTGGTACTTTTTTCCACTGATGAGATACTGGATCCCATATTATCGCATCATCTGGCAAATTTAATTTTCCATTGGGACCTACGGTCTCTACATTCCAATTTGCTCTGACTGGAAATGTCTTTCCTGTGAATGGATGTTTGAAAGTAATAGGATCTGAAATTATTCCCCAGATTTGTCTGCTGTATGTGTCACTTAACCCCATTACTGGATTCCATGCTCCTTGATAAATCTCCTTAACGCCGATGACTAGTTCTTTATCATTATTTCTAGAATTAATTGGTGTGAATCTATTTGGAATTCCAGCTCCTAAATCATTAACTATTCCCTCCATTTTTTGATTTGCCACATACTGATCAATTTTACTTGCCAGAAAAATTCTAACTGATTGATCAATTCCCTCTGCAATTGCATCTCTGACCAAATCTGCTCTTTGAACTTGTGTCTGAAAATCTCCAGAGTAAATTTTTTGAGTTATCGTATCCAAGTGTTCATTTTTATAATTCCAATATGAAGGATTATTGAATCCAGGCATGTTTGAAAACCACGGAGAATACATTTGAGCCAATCCTACTGAATCATATTTTACAAATGCAGATCTTCCCCAGCCTTCAGTATATAGATTCCATTTCATTTCTGCTGGATCTGAGCCATACACAACAACAAAAGCCTTGTTCAAATCTCCAAAGTCTTTTTTTACTATGAATCCAATTTTTTCTAATTCAGATGCTAAAATCTCACCTATGGATTTTCTTACCGGATCATCACTTCTGATAAAAATTGTAATTTCAATTGGCTTGTGATTAATTTCCCATTGACCGTTTAATTTTGTTGCCCCTTTTTCTTTTAGTGCGTTTGAAATCATTTCTTCTGCCAATATTGGGTCGTATCTAAAATTGAATGTCTCTAACTGCTTTATTATGGTGAGATATTCTGGATCTGAAGGACTATAGTAAGAGATCATAGGTGCACCGTTACCTCCAAGTAATTCATTGACAATCAATTTCCTATCTACTAGATAGTTTAACGCAAATCTGATATCTTTAATTGAAAATGGATTAAATTCATTTGATTCAGCTGGATTTACCAGCATGCTATAAGACCCTCCAGTTGAATCAAACACTTCTAATCCTTCATGTGTTCTCTGATTTTCTAATCTGTCTGGAGAAATTCTATTATAATAAATATCTAAATTTCCATTTCTTACTTCTTCAAGTGCAGTATTTTCATCCGAATACTGTATAAATTTCACAGAATCAAAAAATGTACTCTTTTCTGCAAATGAATCCCTATGAATTAAAGATACAACTAGAAGAGCTAGTATGAATACTAGTAATAATTTCATAAGCGTTATTTAGT
>JBOGRE010000155.1:0-2610 GCA_050749345.1 Nitrosarchaeum sp.
CAGTAATTGAAACAAATTTAGACTTACTAGATGTTTGTGTTAATACAAAAACACTAGGTGATATTGTAAACCTTAGATTCTAAACTCTTGTTTTTCTAAGATATAATATGGAAAATTCAGCCTAAACTCTTTTGCTCTTCATAGTATACAAGATTACAAAAAACAAGAGATTTAGCCATAAAACAGGGTCTGAAATTAAATTTAGAAAAGTATAAGTGTTCCACTAGACCCGCTTCCACTTTGGATGCGGATATTCTTTTGAATCCAACACAACTTTTCCGTTTGGTAATATTCCTACAAATCTCCAACCATTCAAGATGAGTTGTTCTGTCTCTTCACCTGTAGCTACTCTCTGAGTTGGTACATCTTGCCGATGTTCATAATCTGAATCATCTCTAGCATTTTACCAAGCTCGTCAGAAGTCGCATTTTGAATTGTATCACTTAACTCTTCTTTTTGTTTTAGAATTGGATCTTTGTTTGTCATTTCTTGATCAAGTAGTTCTTCAGAACGCTGAAATGATTCCCGCATTTCTTTTGTTAGAGACTCGGAAAGAATTCCCTTGTTTGTAGAGTATCGTGCAGACATGTCGCCTTTGTGTCCAAACCAAAATGATGCAAATGAATGACTTGTCTTTCCTTGTGCTTCTGCAATTATTAATTGTGTCCTGTAGTATGCTCGTAGCACATATGGTCTCCACTTGAATCTAGGGCGAAATGTATTTCGTATTTCTCTGCAAATTTGACTTGTTGGCAAAAACAGTTTGTTTTGGTTTTTGCCCCTGTTTGTTTTGTATTTGTAGTCAGGTGCTATTACTGGCGAGTCGCCATGCAACGGCTCACCAGATACGAGTCTGTCATTAAGATATGCAATCAGTTTTTTTGTTGCTGAATTTGTGCAGAACGTAAAGTATTGGTGTCTTGCCTTTGATAGCTCTCGTCGTACAATTATCCTGCTAGGTGAGTTGGTGCATTTTGCAACTCCCTGACAGATTACTAAATCAGGCAGATCTTTTAGACACAATCCATCTGTCCCATCATGATTGCCAAGTACCTCAGGCCTTAGACCTGCTTTTGAGATCAGTGAGATACTCACAGAAGATCGCAATGATGCACGATTGAATATTTCGGACATTTCATCTGCGTTTGGAACTCGTTCGTTTTGAAGTGTCGGAGTAGAACCTGCATTTGTCACTCTTAGTTTTCGTTTAATTTCTACATCAAAGTGTCCAAGCCATGATTTTACAGACTTTATTGTATCGCCTATGTATCCAGGAGCATAGTCTTTCTCTTCCATCCATGTTATGTGATCCTCTAGCAGATCAGTCACCGCCCTCAAGTCTTTGATTGCAAGATCAGCCAGTTGTGCTGGAGTGGTGTCGTGCAACTGACAGAATTTGTCTAGTCGTCTTAATCTGACTTGGGCAGTAATTGGACTTCCTCTGGATAGATTGTCGTACCATCTTTTTACATCAAGGTTTGCAAGAATTCTTTCCTTTCTTGATCGTTTGTGTTGTTTGGCAGTTGTTATTTTGCTTTGTATGTATGTCAATTTTTTTCCCACATCAGACCGCATTGTGCGGACCTCATCTGCAAGTTCTAAAGAATTTGTTGTATTTACCATTTTCACAGTTTCCATATATCGATCTCCTCATTTCCATTTTTTACACGCACTGGTATAAGCTTCAGACAGCCGTCTGCCATGATCAATCTCACTTATGTGATCCTCTCATATCGTGTGATGTAAACAAATTTCTTTGGAATAATTACAATACGACTTAAATTCATCCTAGAGATTTTTCCCCCTCCAAGATCAATCTCTTTGCACGAGTCATTTGATTCATTTGCCATACTATACAATAATAACAGAAATTAATATCGAAATATGTATACAAATTAAATGACTGAATGGCATACCATACCAGCAAAGCTTTCATCAGATGAAAAAAAGATTCTTGACAAACTGCGTGAGATGAACGGTTGGAGTTACAATCAGTCACTCAAATACGGACTAGAAGTGTTTGCAAGAATGATTGCAATGGGGGAATATTATGCCTCCATTGACAACAAAGCGTATCAAAAGATAAGAAAAATCGGCTTCAAATACAACAAGATGATGGAAGATGAAATCAAAGAGGTTTTCAAGTCAATACCTCTCAAAGAACAAAAAGCACAAGTTGAGAGATTATTAGGAGTTACAAAAGTATGGTCTCAGGCAGATAACATATTTGTAAAAAACAGAAAGCGTGGACGGAAATTACTGAAAAGAAAGCGTGGAAGACCAAAAGACACAGGAAATTCATAATATTTTTGTCAATTATTTTACAAAATATACATACTATTTACATACATACAAAAGTTAGATTATTTCAGACAAGAAAAAGACAATATAGAGTTTACAATACCACACATGAAGATTAACAAAGATGATGATTTGCTGATTAGAGAAAAGATTCTAACAATGAGTCCAGAAGAGAGAAGAAGATTGGAATTAACAAAAGCACTTTGTGGCATATGAAAAAGAATGTTTCATCAAAAGATAAGATAAAAATCTATGATAAAATTTTAGAAAAACTTCAAGAGTAATTCTGGTGGGTTATATGGTGTAATT
>JBOGRE010000156.1:0-1905 GCA_050749345.1 Nitrosarchaeum sp.
ACATTGGACTTTACACTAACTTGCACGATAACAAAGGCCAGATTGATAAGAGTGATACCTATGTAGAGTATGATAAAGGAATACCAATCAAAATAGTAAATAAAAATGGATACCTATCAGATGCTGATGTATCATTTGTACAACGAAATAATAATCTAGAGGCAATCTTTTCGCTGACATTTGCAAAACCAATGGACATCTCAAACATTGTTGTAAGAGCATGGGATACAAATAGAAACTCTAGAGATGCGATATTTCTAAATGCAATCAAAGTTGAGCAAGTCGAATCTACACTAGTTCCAAGTAATATACCAGGGCTACAGTCTGAAGCGAAACAAGAATCAGATTTAGTAAAAATGGATCCAGAACCTCTATTGTCAATGTCATTGTTAAAACAGTGGGTAGGTTTTTCTGAAGACTCTGTTTCTGATGAAGAATTTTTAAAAAATCTAGGACTAGAAGGAACCAAAATACCATCCTGGTTTAAGAAAAGTCAGGTTGCAAAATGGGTCATAGAAGAAACCATCTCACAAAGAGAGCTGCTTGATACTCTCAAATTTTTTGAAAAAAATGGAAGTTTAAATTAAATATTATATAAGAATACCATGAGGATCAAAACCACATCATCATTTGTTAAACTAGTTTGATATCTGGTCTCAAATGGACTCCATAGGATTTGAGATAAACATATGATTCACATTATAGATAAAATACTGGAAGGGTTTTCAGATATTGTAAAACCAGTAATAGAATTATTCCAATAATTTAGCCAGTCACATAAAAAAAGTCTGAGACCGTCAAATCATGATATTGCAGCTGTACTACATACATTCCTGGCTCAAACGGTTTTGAAAGTACCTCGTTGAATTGGCCAGACGAAGTATCCTTTAGTACGATTTCATCAATATGGTTTCCTCTCTGATCAAATATATCAACGAAAAGATCCTCGCGGAAGGATAGAGTTTTTTGAACTGCGCCAGAAAGTACAAGCTTGTCGCTATCAAATGCTGCCTCTACAACTGCAGACCTTGACCTAGTTGGAAGATATCTTTCAATTAGTCGTTTTAGCTCTGAGAGTTTGGCGTCTGCCGTTTCCAGTTTCTGGTCAGCTAGTGCAGTTGTGATTTCTCCAAATATAACCTCAAACTTGTCAGAGTTTGCTCCAAGATTTGCACCACCGAATTTTTCGATAAACTCTTTGAGTTGCTCAAAGTCTTCTGAAATAGAAACACGCTCAAGATCTGATGATGAGTAAATGCGTTCTATCTTTTCATCAACGTTGACTAGCTGAGATGCTTGTACATTTTGGTATTGCAACATGATTACGTAAAGACCAGACTCTACTGGTGCCTCCCATTGGGTGAAAAATTCGCCGTGTTTAGTATCAGAAAACTGCAGGGTGCTATGTTTTTCTCCGTCCATAGAATAGACAGTAACATAGATTCGCTCTCTTCTGTCCATATCAGGCTTTTCAACATAACCTTGCAGTATCCAGAATCCGTTTTCTTGATCATACTTTGAATTAAATATTATTCGGTCATTATTTAGAACTAAATAGTTTCTAAGATGTTGATTCATTTCCTTTATTTTTGAATCAGCACCTAGAAAGTTTCCCTGAACTACATAGTCAGATGCAGTGTTAAGCAGAGCTGAAAATTCGTCAGAGTGTGGAGCAAACCCAGAGTTGTAAAAATTAGAGACTGTGTTAGAAATGGCATCAATCTTTTTTCTGTACTCTATTCGTTTTAGCTCATCGCTGCTGTAACCTACATCAGAGCCATATGGGTCTTTGCTGTATGCAGCTGAGACCTCCTGCCACTCATCAAATATTTTGCGTACCATATTGTCTGCGGCATCAAGATCATTTTTAATTACAAGGTTTCTTGCCTCATCAATTTTTACTTT
>JBOGRE010000157.1:0-4379 GCA_050749345.1 Nitrosarchaeum sp.
TTGTTGATGTATAATGTCTTTTTTCAGCCAATTCTCTCTCTATTGCCTCAATATCGAATTCCCCTTCTTCGATTTCCTGTGAAGTTAGGTGTTTTATTGTAACTAGAATTTTACTGACTTTGACACGATCTCCAAACTTCCATTTTGATGGTGGATTTTCATCGGAAACCTCTATGACCTTGATTTTCATTTGTTTTTTTCCAAATGCATCGTAACTGACTAGTGTTCTCTCATCGGTGAATTCTTCAAAGATTACTCTTGAATGTGTCCCTTTTGATTCAGATGCTATATCAAGGGATGACTTTTGTATTTGATTGTCTTTTGATTCAATCTCGGATTCTGTTTTGTCTTCAGCCATATTTTTAATTATCACTAATCATTAAAAAACACTACTATCATTATAGATAAGCACTAGACCTGTGTTTTGTTTTAAATGGCATCGTATGTTCTTTCAGATCTAGTTTCTTTCGCTTTCCATCAATTCTTGCAAATATCTCTCCTTCATAGGTACAAACACAATCTGTTATCTTTTTTGATTCATCCCAAATCTTGTAAAATTCTCTCAATTCTCTGCTTTCATACTGACTCAACCCTATTCTTTTTTTTGAAAGAAATTTGAATGCCAATATTACTTTTCTATCTTTATAAATTTCAAATGTCTTGATCCATTTCTGGCATCTCTCAATCTGATCTGCTGGAACAGGAAGCGATGTACTTGTGCCTGACTTTGCCTCTATGGTGAAAATCATGCTATTTTGATTATTTACTGCCAAAACATCGGGCAGTGCTACACTTGGAGAGCCTAATCTGAATGCTTTCCAGTTCTCAGCAGAATTGAATCTTTTTACCAATGTGTCTTCCCAATTATATCCGCGCTGTCTACGTGTTCGTGCAATTTTTTTATTATCTTTCTTTGTTTTTGTTAGTAAAATTGAAGTCATTTTGCTACTTGTGCTTCTTTAGGTCTAATTTAGATATAGTAGGGGCAGGTAATTACAAAATAACCACCTCACTTCTGACCTAAAATCTTAAATCAAAATTATTCCATTGTAAAAAGTTGGCTATTATTTATGGAATGGCAGACAGTGAAAGACGTCTTCTCGACAAGCTACCCAGAGAAGTCAAAAGTATTGATGATATTGACAAAGTCAAAAAAGAATTTGAAGAAAAATTAGCAAAAAAAGATACTGGCTTTTTTTCAAATATTAGAAAATGGAACTATCAAAGACAAGTCAATAAATTTAAAAAAAATGAGAACAATCCACTTCATGCAGGAACCAAAGGGGAAAACAAAGTCATTGAAGAACTACTGAAACTTGATGATAATTATCATATTTTATGTGGTATGAGAATTGAATTGCCATACTTTGTGACATACAATGGACAAAAGAATCTGGGATCTGCACAAATGGATCTGGTAGTTGTTTGCACAAAAGGAGTTTTCATGATTGAAGTCAAAAACTGGAGCGATAACTATGTCCAAAATAATCCCAATCTAAGTCCATACGAGCAAACTGACAGAGCTGGAAGAGTTTTGTGGATTACTCTACAAAATGTAATAAAAAACATTAGAGTGACAAATGTACTGCTGTCTATTAGTGGAAATATCCGCTACAATGAAAAGTATCGTACAGTTTTTGTTTCAAGCTTGGATAGAATAAACAAATTTTTAGAAAATAGACAAGATGCTTTGAATCAGCAAGAAATAAAAAAACTTGTTGATAGTTTAAAGCATAATGTGACTAGATGAATTGCAAATCATGTATACTGCATGTTTGATTTAGAATTATAAACTCTCTAAATCCTTAAGTTAATATGAAATTTAGAAAATTATTGAGTGAGGACAACACCATTACCATTTGACGATAATGATCGGCACATATTATATCTAATTTTACATATACATATTATGAAATATGAAAATGTTATAGATGTGACCTTACATTCAAACAAGAATTGCACGCTATCATTCATCAAGATATCACAAATCATCCCTTCAATAAGATGGGAAATTAAAATTGTGTATTTTCATAGTTATTTTACAATTAGTTTATCAATCTCATTTTAAAGACGTTTATGATGTTTGAGAAAATTGCTAAAAATTTAGTCAGACTAAAACAAGAATTTGCACAAACATATACTGGCCATAGCCATATCCAGGAACTAATTCCAATTTCTACTTCTGAATCTTTTCCAATTAATGACGTTCATTTGGAATTACTACATGATTTTGCTGCAAAAAATCCAATTTATCATAATTCCTATGAGCAAAAAATTGCAGACATCTTATGTAAAGTGTATGAAGGCGACATTAACGAATATTGGCTAAATAGCATCAAGCATGGTTCTAGCTGCCAGCCATTTTATCCAACTTGGATTCTTTCAGGATATATTGCAGCATTTATTGCAAAAAGTTTTGGCTATCAAGAATTAGTAGACATTGGGTCTGGAGATGGAAGAATTGCATACTGTGCAAAAATCCTAGATTTGCAAGCAACAAGTATTGAAATTGATAATGTGTTGGTGGAACTTCAAAACACAATTTTAACTGCAACAAAAGTCAATTTTAATCCTATTTGTGTGGATGCTGTTGAATTTGATTACTCTACGTTGAATTTAACACATCCCGTATTTTTTATTGGTGGATTGCCGCAAATGGGGGGAGATGTTTTGGCAACAAACATTATAGAAAAAATTTCTGCAACCAATCTTAAAAATACCTGTATTGTTTTTGCTGGTACGCACTCAAAGAGACAGCTTTCTGGTAATTTATCTGAAGGTGGATGGAGCTCATTGATTGGGAAATACAATCTCAAAGTAATAAAAACTGTCTCACTACCCACCATTTGGACTTTTGATCAACTAATTGATACACCTTACATCTATACGGAATTTACTTGATCATATCAAGAACATCTTAAAGTAATATTTTTCATCTTTTATTCCACATTTTTCTATTTTGACGTGTTGTCCAATATTTGGAATTCCTGAGGATATCTTGCCCATTATTTTTATGGTATTTTCAATTTCCACTAGGCAAAAATAATCATTGTTTTGCTTTGAGAATTCAATAATCTTACCTTCATGTGAGGCTTTTCTCCAAGAAACTTCTTTGAAACATCTATTACAAAATTCAGATGGCGGCCATACTATTTTTTTGCAATCTGTGCACTCTGCTATGATAAAATTTCCTTTTTTTAATTCAGATTCAAAATTCATCTTTCCAAGACCAAAATTGTTGATGATGTAGCTGCTGCAGACATGTTATGAATTAATCCTATCTTTGCATTTTCTACCTGTCTTTTATCTGCACATGATTGTAATTGCTGGGTAATTTCAATAGTCTGTGCTATTCCAGTTGCCCCTAGTGGATGCCCGGACCCAATTAATCCTCCTCTTGGATTAATTTTTAAATTATTTGTGGTGTATAATTCTTTTACCATATCCATTCCTTTTCCTTTATCTGTGAATCCTAATGATTCTAAAGCCATTGGCTCACAGACAGAAAATGCATCATGTACTTCTGCAACATCTATATCATTTACACTGTGTTTAGACATTTTAAATGCAGTTGATGCCGCAATACGTGTTGATTCCATGGAACTAAATGCAATATTTTTTGTAAATCCTGCCGAAGTTGTTTTTTGCCCTATTCCAGCAATCCAAATTGGAATATCTGTGAATTTCTTACATATATTTTCTGAAGCAAGTAAGATTGATGCCCCACCAGTACATGGTCTTGAGCAATCAAGTAATCTAAGATCATCTGTTAATTTTTTAGAATGTATTACATCATCTAAGGAATATGTTTTTTCTGAAAATGCATTAGGATTATTTTGAGATTGTTTGTGGTTTTTTACTGACACTAGTGCTAGTTCTTCATCAGTAACTGAAAATTCTCGCTTGTATGCTTTAGTAAAAATACTTGCCCAAAAAATAGGATGTTTGAATTCGCCCCTTGAGTCATCCCACTCTAAAATTTGTCCCGGACTATCGTATCTTTCAGCTCCTGATACTAAAACCACATCTGCCAATCCCGATGCAATGTATGAATACGCAGATACAATTGCATTTGTCCCTGAATTGCATAAACTTTCAACAGAGTGGGCAATTTTAGGCTCGATTCCAGACATTTCAGATAAGATTGCAGATAGGTATTTTGAGTTATTATTCGTAGATACCAACACCGCATCAATATCATTACGGCTCAAATTAGGAGTGTTATCAAATAATTTTTTTGTTGATTTTAATAAAACCGATTCAATTTTTGAATCATCTTTTGAGAATTTTGTTATTCCATAGGATGCAATTCCAACTTTGGACATTATTTTTCCTCAGAAAAAGTGTCAACAAATAGTCTAAAAGAGTCTACCACATTC
>JBOGRE010000158.1:0-1574 GCA_050749345.1 Nitrosarchaeum sp.
GTCTGGAAATGGCGGGTTGTCTCCAGATGGCCAATTATCTACAGTTGGCCTTACTCGTAAATAGTCGCCAAAAATTAATTCCTCATCTGTCTTGAGATCATTCATAAAATATCCTACGTAGAGAAAAATAAGACCCACAAATGCTAAAAGTGCTACATTTCGAGATACCTCAAAATTAAGAACAAAATTCAACCGCTTTTCCATTTTATTTGGTATTTTTTTCTTATAAAATAAAATCCCAAATGCTAAAAGGGAAAAATTAGTCACAAGTACTGGTATAGCCATTGTTCCAATTTCAAAAGGTGTTGTCTCAAATCCAGATTCATCAAGAAGTGTGACAAACAACGATGGAAATACCACCGAAATCAAACTTAGAAAAATAATTACAAAAGCAAACGCAAATGCAAGATATCTAATTAAATCAGATTTCCTGTTTTTCATTTTATCGATTTTGGCTTACCTTTCTGTCTATAAAAAACCTAAAGTATCTCCTAAATTAGTTAATATTCAAACCAAAATTGATATTTTTTGGCATTTAGGAATAAAGATGTTTTAAATACGCGTTTCCTCACAAAATAGAGAAATTCCATGTTGGAACTATTTTCAAAAATTTATGATCATGACGATAATGTTGTTCTAAATACTGTTAAGATATTAATCATAATTTTTGTATCAATTTCCCTTATTGCAAACTTTTCTCCGTACTATCTTGGTATAGATAGTTTTGTTTATGGAATTTCTGCAATTGATCTTGCAAATGGTTCCTATGGATTTACAAATAAGTTCTTGCAAGAAACAGGGGATTGGGAATTTGTTCCAAATCAATGGGCAAAAACAATTCATAACACTGCAATTCCAATTGGAAGTGTTGGGATATACGGAATCTCTACGATTGCATATCTCATTGGTGGCAATTACGGTCTATTTTATTTAGGACCATTAGCTACAGTTCTTCTTTTGATCTTTTCAGAACGTATTGCCACAAACCTTTTTGGAAGATTTGTTGGATTTGTAACCTTACTTCTTGTAGCCACTGACATTACCATTTTTACACACGGAACACAATTATTGACAGATAACATTTTTACGCTTTTTTTTATATTTGGATGTTTTTATTTGGTTAAATTCCTACGTGATGGACAGGAGAAATTCATACTACTTTGTTCAACGTTTTTTGTGGCTTCAACATTTTTAAGATATAATAGTATAATCACTTTGCCAATTGAAATTATTTTGGTAATTGGAAATTTTGTACTACTTTCAAAAATTATGAAAAAACATGAAACACTAATCACAGAAAATTCTAGTTCAAATATATTTTCATTAACTATGATCTCAAAAAAATATACAAAAATTAGTATTTTTTTGATTGTCCCATGGTTATTCTTTTTTTTATTTTTATTTAGTTACAACCAATATTATTTTGGAGATCCCCTCACAAATTATTTTGATCAGAGTCCTTTGCCAAATGAATATCAACGCGGTTCGATAGAATCTTTGTTAGAATTTGATATCAATAGAATAGAATGGATTAAACTTTATGCCGTTGAATTACTTCCAGATAAACTTCATCT
>JBOGRE010000159.1:0-7748 GCA_050749345.1 Nitrosarchaeum sp.
CACTTGAATACTCTGCGATTCTTCGCAAGTCTTCTAAAACAAATCTGATTGTTGTCGAATTTTTTTCATTTTCTTTAATCTTTGACATGATCTTTTCTTCTTCTTCGATTATTTTACTTACTTTATCTGCAACATTTTCACCCTTTTGAAAATCATGATTCTGAACAGCGGTAATTGATTCTTCAAAAACTTCTAGTGATTTTTCAGATAATCTTTTAATTTCGTTTATGATTTTTGGGTCAATATTCTCTTCAATGAATTTGATTCTTTTTGCAATTAAACTTGCATGATCCGCTATTCTTTCTATTTTACTTACTATTGTTCTATATTCAAGGCAATCTGATGGTCTTTTTAACCCCATATCTTGAAGTATGTTTTCATTCTCAACTGCCAAAACTATATTCCGTCTCATGTAAAGTCCAAATCTATCCACTTCATCATCCATGTTAACAACTTCATTTGCATGAGAAATATCTACTTCTTCCAATGCCTCTATTGATTCTTTTACCATGTTGGTTGCCATCAAGTGCATTCTTTTTAATGCCGTTTCAAACGATAGTTCTGGTAATCTAGTTAAAATCTGGATGGTTATTGCATCCGAGCTGGATTCAACAATTTCTGTACCTATCATAGATGAGCGAACCAATTCTCTTACACTCCTGGAATGCTCTGAGGGAATTTTCATTCCCTTTGTTTTTATTTTAATTGTTTTATAGCCTGCAAGATATGCAGCAATAATTTTTCGTCTAACCGAATCTCCAGAATCTTTTTGATTTGAATATATAATGGCTGTGGTTTTTTTCTTATCATTATCTTGTTCTCTTGGAAATAGAGTCATTGATTGATTTGAATTTTTCACGATTGTTATATTTTCTCCAACTTTAATTTTCAATTCTTCAATCCAATCTTTTGGCAACGATACGATGTAAGTTGAACCTCCACTAAGCTGTACTCTTCTTGTCTGTTTGGTGTTTTCAATGATTTTCAATCGATCATTCTAATACAAATTTCTTAATTACGCTATAGTTGACGATCTATATAGAATTATGATCACCTCATAAAGTATAGTGAGATCTTAGATATGTTATTTTCACATTAAAAAATTGTGGATAAAGTAAATTTGAATTTAAAAAAAAGAAGAGTAATTTCAGATAAAGTATTCAAGATCGGAGCAATTGTTGCTGGATCATATGTCCTGGTGATAGTCGTATTAATGGCATTTCAGTTAATGTCTACTTCGTATCCTATTTGGGATAAAGAAGGATTATCATTTATCACAAAAACTGATTGGAATGCAGTAGAGGATAGAGAATCATTTGGTGCATTACCTTACATTTTGGGTACATTGACTACCTCTGCAATTGCAATGATGATTGGTGTTCCACTAAGCATAGGGATTGCCATGTTTATTTCAGATGCTCCTCCAAAAATTGGTGTACCTCTAGGGTTTTTAGTAGAACTTTTAGCTGCAGTCCCAAGCGTTATTTATGGTCTTTGGGGACTCTTTGTTTTTAGAATATATTTTCGAGATTGGATTGAAACTCCATTACATAATATGTTTGGTAATAATGTCTGGCTGTTTTCTGGTAATCCGTACGGACTAGACGTTTTAACTGCAAGTGTCATTCTTGCAATAATGATTATTCCCACAGTCTCTGCAGTTTCACGTGAAATAATGAAAGCTGTTCCACAACAACAAAAAGAAGCAGCTTACATGCTTGGTGCAACTAAATGGGAAATGTTCAAACTTGCAGTGTTCCCTTATTCCAAAACTGGTTTGATAGGCGCTTCTATCTTAGGTCTTGGAAGGGCAGTGGGTGAAACAATGGCAGTTACCATGTTGATTGGAAATGCGACTGGTATTGGCGCAATCCCCTCCTCATTATTTGGGCCAAGTCAGACAATGTCAAGTATTATTGCAAATGAATTCGTTGAGGCATCACCTGCATCTATACATATGCCGGCACTGATTGGTGTTGGGTTAATTCTTCTCTTGATTGCTATTGTGATTAATGTTATAGCACATTTGCTTGTAACAAGAATGCTCAAAATAAAAGAAGGTGCAATAAATAATTGAAATCAATTCAAGAACGAAGACAAGAATACAGATCCTTGTTTAAACAAAATGTTGAAAGAAGATTACTTGTAGATAAAGCTGTAAGGATTATTGTTTTTTCTTGTGTGATAATTGCAATCATTCCACTTGGTAGCATCTTAGTAGAAGTATTCAAAAATGGATTGACTGCAATCAGCATCGAATTTTTAACAGAGACCCCTGGCTCTGCTGGTTCTGGTGAGGGGGGAATAGGTCCTGCAATTCAAGGTACTCTGATCATTATAGGACTATCCAGTATAATCGGTGTCCCCATAGGGGTG
The DNA here is from genome assembly GCA_050749345.1 of Nitrosarchaeum sp. Lineage (GTDB taxonomy): Archaea > Thermoproteota > Nitrososphaeria > Nitrososphaerales > Nitrosopumilaceae > Nitrosarchaeum. The sequence continues at coordinate 2,377 of JBOGRE010000159.1, forward strand.
ATGTCTGGCATTTTTCTATCTGAATATGGAGACAATGCGCTTGCACGATTTGTTAGGTTCTTCAATGACGTCTTTATGGAATTTCCATCCATCCTTCTTGGAATATTTGCCTTTTTGATGATTGTTTTGGTTCTTGGCTATTTTTCAGTTTGGGCAGGTGCATTTGCATTGTCTTTAATCATGTTTCCTATTATTGCAAGAACTACTGAGGAGTCATTGAAGATGGTGCCAATGACTTATAGAGAAGCTGGAACTGCGTTAGGGTTAAAAAAATGGGTTATCACATTTAGAATTGTACTTTCTGCTGCAAAGAGTGGTATGGTTACTGGAATTCTGTTATCTGTATCAAGAATTGGCGGTGAAACAGCTCCATTGATTATGACTATTCTTGGAAGTAGTCAATTTTTTAGTGGTGTTGATACCCCCATGGATGCATTGCCTCTAAGAATATGGAGACTTTCTTTATTGCCATATGACAGTGCTCAACTTCAGGGATGGGGGGCAGCATTGGTTTTGATTATGATTATACTTGGAATCAATTTGGCTGTAAAATATCACTATATGAATAAAGGAAATAATGTGTTCAGACAATTAATTAAACCAAGGAGAAATATTACAACATGACTGCATTGACTATAAAGCCAGTTAGTATGGAATCTACTCCGTCTTCAACCCCTGAATATCGATCTCCCATCGATATTAGTAAATATAAAATGATTGCAGAAAATGTCACTATATCTTATGGTGGAATAGACGCTGTAAAAAATATCTCAATGAAATTCAAAGAAAATTCTGTGACTGCATTAATTGGTCCATCTGGTTGTGGAAAGACCACTTTCCTTCGATGTCTTAACAGAATGCATGATATGACAAAAAATGCCGAAGTCACAGGTAAAGTCATGATTGATGATATAGATCTTTATTCAAAAGAAATTGATCCAATTTATCATAGAAGAAAAGTTGGAATGGTTTTCCAAAAACCAAATCCGTTTCCAACAATGTCTGTATATGATAATGTGACATCCGGTCTTAGGTTAAATGGAGTTAAAGATAAAAAAATTCTTGATGAAATTGTTGAAGACTCGTTGAAGATGGCATATCTTTGGGATGAAGTAAAAAACAATCTAAAAAAATCCGCTGTAGAATTATCTGGTGGTCAACAACAACGTCTATGCATTGCTCGAGCACTCGCTATCCAACCAGAAGTGTTACTAATGGACGAACCTGCATCTGCCCTTGATCCCATAGCAACTCAAAAAATCGAAGAAACAATCACCCAATTAAAAAGAGATTATACAATAATCATTGTGACACATAACATGCAACAAGCAATTCGTGTTTCAGATTATACTGGATTTATGTATCTTGGTGATTTAATCGAATTTGGAGAAACAAAGAAACTATTTACAGATCCAAAAGAGGAACTTACCGCAAAATACGTGCAAGGTCACTTTGGCTAAATGACTCGTTTAATAGACCCATCACTACACAAGTTATCCTTCATCATGTCCCAAATGGGCGATATGGTTATTGAATCAATATCTTTAGCAATAGACTCGTATTTAACAGGAAAAAATACTAAAGAACAAGTTCTAGAATTATCTGATGCTATTAGAACAAAATACTTTGAAGTAGAAGATCTTACATTTGATATGCTGTTAAAATATCAACCAGTGGCTGATGACTTTAGATTAATCCGTTCATCTACTGAAATTTCATATGCATTTTCTAGATTTGGTAGATATGCTTATGATATTACTCTTGTTCGAGATTTGTTTGGTGATGTATCTGAATGCACTAGTGCATCACTTGTTGAATCTACGAAAAAAGTGAAACATATGATCAAAGCGGCGGTTTTGTCTTTTGCAGAATTAGATGTTAGAAAAGCTGTTGAAATTCATGAAGATGAAAAATTCATTGATAGAATTTATCGTGAGCGATTACCAAAATTGATTGAATCTACAAATACAAGATGTGCCCTTGCTGAAGCATTGTTGTTGCGATATTTGGAAAGAATTGGTGATCATGCTGTATTCATGAGTGATGCCATTAACTATATTGTAACTGGTAAACACCGTCCAAGTGAAGAACGTATTGCATCTCATACAAAAACTGAAAATTAACTAATTGTTTTAGAATACTAAATCTACAATATTATCTGAATCTCGTCAAAATTGATAGATCCAAATATTGCGTTAATTGTTTAGATAACAGTTTTAACATCCATCCAATTGAATTGAATTTATGGGACACATGTTTTCTTGGATAAAATCTAATGATAAAGAACTTTTAGCAATTTTTGATAATCTGGCAAAAAAAGCAGTAGAAACTGCTGAGGCACTGGTCATTTTATTCTCAGATCTTAGTAATACGGAACAACACACAAAAATTAAAAATCTTGAAAGTGAAGCAGATGTTCTTACACGCGATATTTTTTCAGAACTTAATAAAACATTCATCACTCCTTTTGACCGTGAGGACATGCAAAGAATTGCCTCAAAAATAGATGATGTGATTGATTTTATGGATGGTATTTCTGCACGAACGCGTAGTTACAAAATTACCACTCCTCCTCCATATACACTAGAAATTGCAAAAGAACTCGTCAATGCAACAAAAGAAGTAGAATACATGGTAACGAAATTAAAAAATATTAAAAATGCTAAAGATATGATAGCTCACTGTAGAAATACAGGCAATATTGAACATGTTGTAGATGATTTGTATCGGAAATCTATTGAACAACTCTTTGAGAGTAATGATCCTATAACTATCATTAAACTAAAAGACATCTATGAAACAATGGAAACCGCATCTGATAGATGTGTAGATGTTGCGGATGTTATTGAAGACATAGTCCTGAAATACACTTAGTGATAATTATGTATGAACTAGCTATCGGTGCGATAATAGCAGCACTGATTTTTGATTTTATTAACGGATTTCACGATGCAGCAAATTCTATTGCGACAGTTGTTGGAACTAGAGTACTAAAACCACTTCATGCAGTGACTCTTGCAGCTATCGCAAACTTTGTTGGTCCATTTCTTTTTGGCGTAGCAGTTGCAACTACAATTGGAAAGGGAATAATCAATCCTGATTTTGTAACTATTCATATTATCATAGGTGCATTATTTGGTGCAATTGTATGGAATATGATCACTTGGTGGTTGGGGCTCCCTTCTTCTAGCAGCCATGCACTTGTAGGCGGTATAATCGGGGCAGGTATTGCCGGTGCAGGAACACACGCAATAATTTTTGGCGGACTTGAAAAGGTAGTAACAGGAATACTTGTCTCACCTATAGTGGGCTTAGTCGGTGCATTTTTACTTGCAACCCTAATTGTCAAAATATTTGCAAAGAAAAAGCCCGCTAATGTGAACTCTATTTTTGGTAAACTACAGCTTGTGTCTGCCACTTATTTTTCGTTGACACATGGAGCAAATGATGGCCAAAAAACGATGGGAATAATTGCACTAATTTTATTAACAGAAGGTGTGATCACATCATTCGAAGTACCGTTCTATGTAGTATTGATAGCGGCGATTGCAATAAGTCTTGGGACATTTTTTGGGGGTTGGAGAATCGTAAAAACGATGGGAACACGAATAACACAACTAAAACCATATCAGGGATTTGCCGCAGAAACTAGCGGTGCAACTATTTTAGCTATTTTGGCACACGTTGGAATTCCTGCTAGCACAACACATGCAATTTCTGGTTCTATCATGGGTGCAGGTGCAGTAAGACGTATTTCTGCAGTTAGGTGGGGAATAGGCAAAAGAATAGTTTGGGCTTGGATTATCACGATTCCTGCTAGTGCTGGAATTTCGTATTTATTCATGTTTTTGATCAAACTTTTTGAATGAGATATTCTCAAATTTTACGGTGACATATAAAATGAAAAAAATTCTTTTTGTTTGTGTTGAAAATGCTGGAAGAAGCCAAATGGCTGAAGCATTTTTTAGAAAATACATGCCAAAAGGATTTGAGGCAATAAGTGCTGGAACAAGACCAAGTGCTCAAATAAATCCGATTGTTTTACAAGCAATGAAAGAAATTAGCATTGACATTGAAAATCAAACACCAAAACATATCTCACAACAAATTATGGATGAATCTGAAAAGGCAATTAACATGGGATGTATTGACAAAGAATCATGCCCTGCTCTATTTATGAAAGATATTCTTGATTGGCAAATTCCTGATCCTAAGGGAAAATCAATAGAAGAAGTAAGAAGAATTCGTGATCAGATAAAAACAAAGGTGATAATTTTAATTAAATCTCTTGAGGAATCCTAATGTCATACTCAAATTTACAAATTTTTATCGTTGAATTAATTGGAACATTCATTCTTGTTGTGTTTGCAACTGGATCTATTGTTTATGATATCCAAACAGGTGGAACACTGGGGATTGCTTTTGCTGCAATTGCACCCTTTATTGCATTAATAATAGGAATTTACTCTTTTGGAAAAATTTCATTAGCGCATTTCAATCCCGCGGTGACAATTGGATTTTACATTACAGGACATATCTCTAAAATTCAAATTGCATATTATTTTGCTGCAGAGATCATTGGAGCACTATTTGGCTCTCTATTTGTTATGAGTTTTATTGGCACTGGAGCAAATCTTGGAGCAAATGCACCTAACTATGATTTTCCATTGTTTTTGATATTTTCAATTGAGGTTTTAGCATCTGCTCTGTTAATGGCTGTGATTTTTATCGTAGTTTACACAAAAGGACTCAAAGGATTCAGTGGAATTGCGATTGGCGGAATTGTTGGGCTGGATATCTTTTTTTTGGCTTTTATCTCTGGTGCTTCAATGAATCCTGCTAGAGCATTAGCTCCAGCATTACTTTCAGGTGTATTAGGTAATTTATGGCTGTATTGGACTGCACCTTATGCAGGAACAATTATCACGGCATTTTTATTTAGAAAAAAATTACGCTCAAAAAAATAAACTCTTTCAATCCTTAGAGGACTATCCTTTTACGTAGTTAACATAGCTCCACAGAATCTAAAGTCACTGTCCTTATTGTTTTGGTGGTATAATCTCATGATGTCTTGATGAATACTTCAAATCTTGAGCAAAATTTGGAACTAACCAGACTATGTCAAGATATTCTAGCTTCAAATGATCAAATTTATTTTGTATCGATCATTAACAAAAATGGTAAATACACAGAATCCAAATTTCGCAATGACAGAATCATTAAAAATCTAACTCCGCAAGAAATTCAAATGTTGTACATGCAACGAACATTACAATCTTCATTAACCAAAGAATTTGACGATGTATTAGGGCTCCTTGATTTTATTACTATCCAAAGAGAAACATTACTAGAGTTTATTTTTCCATTTTCAA
>JBOGRE010000160.1:0-5777 GCA_050749345.1 Nitrosarchaeum sp.
AACCCATGATCTCCAGCACCCGAGGCTGGCAGTATACCAAGCTAACCTACGTCCCCAAAGATAAGAATAACACGAAGATTTTATTTCTTTAAAATTGTTTAACCATACGATTCATACTTTACTTCAAAGCTTCCATCTGCACGCTTGTCATGTTCTGTGACAAAACCTTTTGGTTTTAAGAAATCCATTACACCATCAATTGTTCCTTGCCAACCACAAACATAAAACATTGTGTTTTCTTTAGTGATTTTATCCCCAACCAATTCTTCTAATGGTGAAACTCCATTGTCTCTTGGTCTAAGAAATGTTTCAACTCTTCCAATTTGACCTGACCAAGATCTGTTAAACCATTCTTGTGGTCTACTGATAGCTGCTCTGTATTTGAAATTCCATTTGTCTTTTCCTTTTGCTCTACTTTCATTTTCCAATTCTGTTAGTAATTCTTTGTAACTTAATTCATCAACATAACTTGCACCATGAAGAACGATAATTTCTCGTTTGTCTTCAGTATCATGTAGATGTTGTGCAAAACTTACAAATGGTGCAAGACCAGTTCCTCCCCCAATAGCAATAATTCGTCTGTTGTCTTTTTCTCCATCTGGAAGTGTTTCATTTATCAAAAGTGCTCTACCCGTAGGTTTTAACCATAAAATCTCATCGCCTTCTTTTGCATTGAATAACTGAGTGGTCAATCTACCTGGAAGTGGTTTTCTTACCCATCTAATTACAAGCTCGATGTACTTTCTATTTTCTGGATGCGATGCAATTGAATATGCTCTTCTGACAATTTTTCCACCTTCAACAGGATTTGGTAATCCCAATGTGATAAATTGACCAGCTTGATATTCTGGAACAGGGCCATCCTTTGGTACTAATCTCATAATTACAAGATCTTCTTTCAGTAACTGAACATATGTGATAATTGCTTTGTTATCTACTACCATAACGATACATCCATCCTAATTATGGTTAAATATCTTGTGTTAATTTCATACTTGTATTTTTTCTTTAACCACTAAACGTTAATAACCAATTTGAAAAACATTATTCGATCAGTTTACTGATTATTGGGCCGATCGTCTAGTCTGGTAGGATGGGTGCATGGCATGCATCAGATCGAGGGTTCAAATCCCTTTCGGTCCACTCTCTTTTTTTACATTGATAAGTAATCTTTCTAATTCAGACTCTTTTTCCTTAGCAATTTCTTTAATTTTATCTTCTGATAATGAATATCCAAGATCAATAATTGCTTGTAATGCGCTCTTTTTAACTTCCAAATTGGAATCAAATAGACAATTAAAAATTGCTTCTTTTGCCTCTTTTGCTTTGAGATGACCTAATGCTCCTAATGCACAGGCTCTTACCATGGAACTTTGATCATATGTGAGCTTTATAATTTCTGGTATGGCATTGGAGTCATTTCTATTTGATAACACTAATGATGCATATCCTCTGATGTTCTTATTTTGAGAGTTTAAACTGTTTATTAATAAATCTGAAATTTTATTTTCATTTAATACTAGTGAGCTAAATGCTTCTCCTCTTACTCGAATATCTTCATCATCTAATTTTGAAATTATTTTTTGTATGATTTCTATGTTATCTGTATAAGAAAGAGACTCTAGAATTTTGATTTTTTCTTCAATAGTTCCTAAATCTAAAATTTCTTTGATATTTCTCAAGTTACTCCTTAAAATCACCAAATCTAGTTAATAACGGTTCAATATTTTTCATAAAATTTTCTCTAGAATCAAAAAACATCTTTTAGCTTTAAATTATCGTTAAATGCCGAATTTCTCATGTCAAACGAATCCAGAAACACCATATTCATTGGTAAGAAACCATTGATGGCATATGTAACATCAACGCTAATTCAATTGGCAAACTTACCCTCCGTCTACATCAAAGCTAGGGGTCTGAGCATAGGTCGTGCTGTGGATGTAGCTCAAATCATTGCAAGGAAAACAGAACATGCTGGATACTCTATTGGAGAAATCAAAATAGGCTCCGAATCATTAGAGTCACAAGACGGTAGAACCAGAAACGTTTCAACAATAGAAATTGAAGTAAAGAGAAACAGTTGATAACTGTACTTTACTTGAAATTTTTTATTTTATTCTCTTTTTGAAAACCCATACTTCTTTTCTAATTTTTGGAATTTGGGCAGTTCCACCAAATCATTGAACTGATCAAAATTTACGACTTTTTGTTTAAATTTTGCAGTTGTTCCTGTTTTCTTTAACTCTTTTAAAATATTCATCGTTGCAAAAGTGTTAGCAAACAATACTGAAAGTGGATACAGAATTATTTTAAATCCTAATTTATGTAGTGTTTCTGCTGAACTAATTGGAGTTGCACCTCCCTCAATCATATTTGCAACAAGTGGAGCATTGATTGCTTTTCCAATTATCTTCATTTCTTCTAATGATCTTGGTGCTTCAATAAATACAGCATCTGCACCCGTTTTTTTATTTTGCAATCCACGTTCTATTGCAGCGTCTAGTCCTTCTGTTGCTCTTGCATCAGTTCTTGCAACAACTATGAAATCTTTACTTTGTCTTGCATCTATCGCTGCACCTAATTTCTCGGTATATTCTTCTTGTGTTATGACTTCTTTTCCTTGCATATGTCCACATCTTTTTGGCCATTTTTGATCTTCTAGAAAAATTCCAGAAGCACCTGCAGATTCTAATTCTTTTACTAATTTCCAAACACTTAACGCATTACCATAACCCGTATCTGAATCAACTATCACTGGTACTGAAACAGTACGACAAATTCTTCTTGCATTATCGAGAGTTTCTGTTGCTCCAATAAATCCATAATCTGGCATTCCAAACAATGTAGCTGAAGTCCCATATCCTGTTTGAAACATTGCTTCAAATCCTACTTTTTCTGCAATTTTTGCTCCTATTGCATCATAAACTCCTGGAATAACAAGGGGTTTGTTTGCCTTTAACATGTTTTTCAAATTTTTCATGACTTTACTTTTACATTGAATTATTTATGATTTTAAAAATATCAAAATAAGACAAATAACCACAATAATGCCTAATTCTTTGTTTAGATTAATTTTTACACTTATTGAGATGTCAAATCTATAATATATCCCCAAATGATTTTATCATCAATATGATGATATATTCTGAAAATGTTCAACTTTCATTTTTTGGCAACATTCTACTAAGAGAATTCTTTTTTAATTAATGATACTACTTATAATATGAAAATTTAGTCGTATACACCTAAAAATAATGTCATCAAAAACAAAAAATATTCATTTTCTTTTTACTAGTTAAATTATGTCATGTTCTATGGTTCAAACTATGTGATTATTTTTTGCTTTTAATAAAAAATCTATTCTATTTTGATTTCTTTTCCTTTTTTACTTGTTTTATTTTCATCTATTTTCTTTAGTTCAGACTCTAAGAATTTTCTATACCTTTGGGTTTCTTCATTTGTCATATTGGCAAAATTAGAGCTAAGAATTGAACCTATTGTAGACATCTTCTCTAAAAGATCTATTGCAACAAATCTCCCAACATTGCCTAATCTAAAAAGGACCTCTAATTGTTTTCTAACAATATCATTAATTTTGTCAACATCTTTTGCAGTTTCTATTCCTTTTTTTGTAAGTTGATATTTTCCATCATTGGTTTCTTCAATTAATTTTTCATCAAGTAATCTTCCCAACAATGGATAGATCAAACCAGGTGAAGGTTTCCATATGCCGTTACTTTGTTCAACTGCATAATCTATGATTTCTTTTCCAGAACGTGCTTTCTTTTTTAATAATTCTAAAATAAAATACCTTGAAAATCCTCTTGGTATTGAACTCCCGACTCTCTGAAACCATTCTGAAATCATAACTAATAATATCGCTAGTGATATATAATAATTCTTTGAAATATATGCTCTCATTACTACATATTTAACACGCCTTCTAGGTAGTCAGTCTGACAAATGGTCGAATCTATTGAATTTGATTTGATAATATGTGGTTCTGGATTGGCAGGTTTAAGAGCTGCAATAGAGGCTGCTAGAAAGAATCCAAAAATCAAGATTGGAATAGTCTCAAAACTTCAAGTTATGCGTTCACATTCTGTTTCTGCAGAAGGTGGAACAGCAGCTGTTCTTTTTGAAGATGAGGGTGACACAATAGAATCTCATATTTATGATACTGTGAAAGGAAGCGATTTTCTTGCTGACCAAGATGCTGCTGAAAGACTTTGTATGGAGATACCAAAAGAAATTTATCAATTGGATCATTGGGGCATGCCTTGGTCTAGAAGAAAAGATGGAAGAGTAGGACAAAGAAACTTTGGCGGTTATAGTTTTCCAAGAGCCACTTATGCATCTGATAAAGTAGGTTTCTTTGAAATGCAAACTTTGTATGATACTTGTCAAAAATATGACAACATCGAATATCTCAATGAATGGTTTGTAACAGCAATTATCCATAATGGGAGACAATTCATGGGAATTACTGCAATTGAACTTTCATCTGGAAATTTTTATTCTATTAAAGGAAAAGCTTTGATTATTGCAACTGGTGGAGCTGGAAGACTATATAGTTTTTCAACTTATGCATTATCTTCAACTCCTGATGGGTTGGATATGGCATTACGTGCAGGTATGGCACTAAAAGATATGGAATTTGTACAATTTCATCCAACAGGAATTTTACCTTCTGGAATATTGATCACTGAAGGTGCTAGGGGAGAAGGAGGCTATCTTTTAAATAACAAAGGTGAACGATTTATGAAAAAATATGCCGCTGAAAAAATGGAATTGGCTCCACGTGATATTGTTTCAAGATCTATGATGACCGAAATGAATGAAGGTCGTGGATTTAAACATGAAACAGGTGTCGATTGTTTGAAACTTGATTTGAGACATATTGGTGATGAAAAAATTAAAGAAAAATTAGGTGGTATTAGAGAAATCTCTATTAAATTTTCTGGATTAGACCCTGCAACTGAAGTTCTTGATGTTAGACCCGTATGTCACTATATGATGGGAGGTATTCATACTGATATTGATGGAGCCACAGAATTACAGGGTGTTTGGGCTGCCGGTGAGGCAGCATGTAACAGTGTTCATGGCTCAAATCGACTTGGTGCAAATTCTACTTCTGAGTGTATAGTTTGGGGAAAAATTACTGGTAATTTAGCTGTTGATTACATTGAAAAAAGTATTTTGCCAACTCCTTGGCCTCATCATTTAGTTGCAGCAGAGGAAAAGAGAATCTATGATGGAATTTTCCGAGGTAATGGTGATGCTAATCCATATGAGATTAGACAGGAATTAACTGATACAATGAATGATAAAGCATATGTTTTCAGAAATGAAACAAATATGATTGAAGGATTAAAGAAAATTCGTCAATTAAAAGAGCAAACTTGGAAACACGTTGATGACAAAGCAAAAGAATACAATACCAACTTTTCAAATGTAATTGAACTTGATTCAATGTTTAGAGTTGCAGAAATAGTTCTGATTGGAGCTATTAACAGAAGAGAATCAAGAGGTGCACATGCAAGAACCGATTATCCAAAACGTGACGATGCAAACTTTTTACATCACACTCTGGCATACTATGATCCAAAAGAACCTATAATGAAAACACATCCTGTCACAATTACTAAATATCAACCAGTAGAGAGGAAATACTAGATGACAAATCAAGATGAACACAATGAAGGTATTGGGGGAATGATCAATCCTCGGAGATACGGTATTGAAAGAGTTGCATATTTGTTAATGCGATTAAGCGG
>JBOGRE010000161.1:0-1603 GCA_050749345.1 Nitrosarchaeum sp.
TAAAATTATCTTTGCAAGCTCTTCATTAATGACGTTAACCTCAATTACAGCATGCTTGTTGATGTCATGCAAGTTTTGTTGTAGCGAATGAATCTGTTCTTCAAGAATTGTCATCTTTAGAGCACCATTATACCCTGACTTGACAGAATCAAATTTTGATTCATACGGTGGACCTTGCTTGTACAAAATTATTTGAGGGTAACTTCCAAGAATAAACCTGTTTAGGTAAATTGCAGAATCTAAAAAATCCCCATAGGTCGTAGAAATCTTTGAGATGTATGACTTTGCATAGGTGGAATAAACTAGAAATTTTGCAGGATCCCTTTTTATCAATTCTGCAATTCTTTTTACATCTTTATCTGCAACTGCATCAAATAACTCATCTACATAACCTCTTGCGTCATTAGATGAAAACACTTTTCTTCCCTTCATCTTTTTGAATTCATTTAATCCCAGGTATTCAAGCTTCAATACTGGCAGAATTGAAATCCCAATGAATTCGCTTACCCTTTTTGCCATATATGGAAAAATCTCCTGGCAAATTTTTTCAAGCTTATCAAACTTGGCATTATAACTCATATCTTCAGAAATTTTTTGAGCTAGCTCTTCAATCTCTTTTTCCTCATTAATTTCAACAGATAGCTGATCAAGTAGGGCTTCTGCAAACTCCTCAAGCTCCCCCATTATGACTAGAATCGTTTTAGTACTAAATTTAACATTAACTGGTTAATATTGATCTTAATCAAAAATGGGATTGGTTATTTTTAAAATCCACAACCCATAGAATCTGTATATTCTTGAGTAGTATTATCAGGAAGAATCAATACTGCTGTACATTTAATTCTCTTCGGCATTTTTGTAACACAATCCTCAAAATATTTTCCATTTTCAGCAGAAGAACAAATATTCCTAATTTTCTCTTCAGAATAAAATGATAATCTAGCCCAAACTCCGATATTATAATAACAATCGGATTTAAAATTTTCAGGAATCATTTTACAAAATTCCAATCCCTTGTCAATTCCTAATTGATCTAATATAACCAACTCACTACCTGAGATACACGAACTTTGAAAATTTGACTTTCCTTGTTGGCACTCTGATATCGTTTTTTTAAAATCGCCAAGAAAAATAGAAAGAATCTGTGTCCCAATTCCATAGTAACAGTAATCTATTTCATCTTGGTTTTCTATTGTGTCACATAACGCCAAACTTTCTTTTATTGACTGATCTTTAGAAATTAGAATATTACTTGCTTGATATTGATAGCAAGTAGGTTGGTATTTTTTATCTAGTGAACTGCAATAATGGATAATATCAAATCCGTTTAAGGATTCATTGCTATCTTCTCTATATTTTATTGCATTTTCCATCGCAACTCCATTATAACAAGATTCTGGTGATGTAATTTCATCACATCGATGTAACGCTGAAGTCGAGTCAAAATTATAAGCCTTCAAGAGACCATGACCAATCCCATGTGCGCACTCTACTTTAATTAAATCAGAGCCCTTGATTTCATCACAAATATTCGTAATATTAAGATCTTTCACATTATGATTTTCTAATAAAACAGTACTTAGGAAATAATTTTCAATGATTC
>JBOGRE010000162.1:0-5947 GCA_050749345.1 Nitrosarchaeum sp.
GATATGGGGTGTATGAATTGATTGTGCATTTTTGATACTTCCATATTTGTATGGTACTCCCATCTCCAGTCATTATCGATACAGTTACATCAAATGGTTCTGGTTTTTTTCCGGGATTTATTGATGGAGTAATTAAATTATCATAGAATGGTTTTTTGTCTTCGCTTGGTAGCGACTCTAGTTCAAGGCCATATTTGATGTTCTGGTAATAGTATGGACTATTAGTTTGGTCTTTACTAATATGTGTGAATTTTTGAAATGTGTCAAATCGATAAGTATTTTTGAGATCCCCGTTATAAAATTCCACTACAAAGACGGTTGCTCGACTGTCGTCATCAACAATTGGTTTTTGTTCTGTGTTTTTTGTATATTCCTTGTAAGCATCAGATATTTCATTTAGTGATGATTGTTCAGTTGTTTTTCCAGGTACCAGATAGGGAGTAATTGGTCTTTGTAAAAGTGTGAGAATTTTTAATCCAAGACCATCTTCAGAAAAATAGTACGGACCTGTTTGTGCAATTAAAATAGAAAATGGATCTTGTTCTTCTGCAAATGCAAAATAATTTGCAATCATTATGAAACTGGAAAATAAAAATGAGAATACGAAAACAGCCACAAGTATTTTCATTATATTTAACGTTGATTTAGAATGTATAAAGTTTAATCAATTCGAGTTAATTACATCAGCAAGTCAGATACTGCAAAAATGATTGTAACACTAACTATCAAATCATGTAATCATGAAAGGTATTTATTAAGAAATTATGAAAATCAAGTAATGGAAAAATCACCACTCTGGTTACGATTAGTTCAGATTATTTTGGGAGTCATTGCAATTGCATTATCTGGATGGGTGATTGTAAATCCAGTGGCAACAACTTTGGTATATCTAGTATTTCTTGGCGTTGCTTTAATTATGATAGGATTTTCAAAAATCATCGAAGGAATTGTTTTACGTGATCATACAAAATCTACAAGAGCAATTAGTATTGTAATAGGTGTTATTTCTGTTGCAGGTGGAATATTTGCTATGGCAAATCCAATTGCTACCGTTGCAACAATTATCATGATAGTATCATTAGTCATCATAATTCATGGATTGGGCCTAATTGCTACAGGTGCGGCAGCCAAAAATCTTGGTAAAGGTACAAGAATCGCCAGCATTATCCTTGGAATTATTGCAGTCGTTGTTTCAGTGACAATACAAGCAATACCTGGATTGGCAATAGCAATGATGCTCATGCTGCTCTCATTAGGACTGTTGTTTAACGGAATTGCAAGTATTGCATCCGGAATAATTGGTCATAAACTAGCTGCTACAAGACCAGAACAATCATGAAGAAACACATAGATGTATTTTCACTCTGTTCAATATTGATTCAGAATGTATAAAGTTTAATCAATGCGAGTTAATTACACCTACAACCATCTAACAAATACAACCATAAATTAAATATCAGAAATTGAAATCACTGACATAGGGTATACAATTCTGGACAAACCCAGTTTAGATTTTTCTAATCTAGCAGATGTGGAAATATGGTTAAAATTCCAATATGGATTATCCCAAAAGTTGCCGATACCCCAACGACAAAATAGGACCATGTTGGTCTCATGGGTATTTTTTTGAGAAGGGTCAAGACCAATACAGCTATAGAAACAAAAGATGCAGAATGTGCAATCAGTTTGAAAAAGTCTTTTTGTGTTTGAGTTTTTTCCTTGAGTATAAGGGTTTGATCACTTGTGCCAAATGTCAACATTATACCTACAATAATTCCCAAAACTAACAATATAATTTTGGTTGAACGTGCCATGTGCAACACATGCATTTCAATGTATTATTTATTTGACTTGTTTTTAATTTTTGGTAATCACCTATTTCCTTATTAGAGATGATTGAAAATGGATGACATGGAAAAGATACCTAAAGAAGAAAGAGCAATGATTCTTCAGGGAGGAGGTTCGCTTGGAGCATATGAAGTTGGAGCTTACAAGGCAGGATACCAATTTATAAAATACAGAGATAAAAAAGCAGGAAATCCTGAGAGGCCACTTTTTGATATTGTTGCAGGCACTTCCATAGGTGCAATAAATTCTGCTATTTTGACAAGTTATGTTGTAGAAAAAAAGACATGGGAAGGATCAGCTGAAAGGCTAATTGACTTTTGGAATTACATCTCAACAGAATCTATTCCAGATAAATTTGCAGAACAGATGATGAGATGGTGGGGATATTGGAATAAAATGTTCACAGATGTTGCTACTGGAGAAACAGCAAGGAGATACTATTCATCAAAAGAATTTGCAATTACAGGTGCACCAAGGGTCTTTTCTCCGCCTCATAGAGAACTAGATAATAGATTCTTTGATCCGTTTAATGCATGGTATCGTTATGATAATAAACCACTAAAAGAGAGTCTAGAAAAATTTGCAAAGTTTCCTATTGCTACTAGTCGTGAGGACAATCAACCTAGATTGCTTCTAGTTACGGTAGATACAATGGAAAGCTTACCAGTGGTGTTTGACAGTTACGCCAAAGAAGACGGTACTAGAAAATCAGGATATGGCAGATTGATTGTAGATAAAGATAACAAGAATTCAATGGATACACAAAAAGTAATTGGATTTGAACATGTCATAAAATATCCAGAGGGAATAACTGCGGATCATGTTATTGCTAGTGCTGCAGTGCCGATAAATTTTGATTATAGTCAGATTGAAGCTGAAAGTTATGACCCACAAACAAAAAGATATGAAAAAGAGACACGTTATTTCTGGGATGGTGGCATACTAGCCAATACACCATTAATCCAAGTTGTTACAGCTCAGAGGCAATATTGGTACTTTGGAAAGGGTGTAAAAGATGCAGTTCCAAAGCTTGGAGTATTTCTAATAAATTTGCACCCTGCACGAGTTGACAAGATTCCTCGAGATCATGATGGTGCAGTAAATAGAAATGCAGACATATCTTTTGGCGATAGATCCAAGAATGATGAAACAATACTGTTGATTTTTCAGACATATACAAATCTAATAAAAGAATTAATCAAATTGGCAAAAGATAACGGTGCAAATCAAAAGATGATTGATGAACTACTTGACAGGCCAATACCTGCCCAAGAACGACTAGAGGGAGTAAGAGGAACTAGCTATCGTGATGGTGTTGAGGGAGCGTTCAATATGGGAGAAATAATACGAATACAAAGAGAACATGATGAATATTCAGTATCAAATAAAATTTTTGATTTTTCTTCAAACACAATAAAACGTCTCATACAGGACGGTTATGATGATGCGGTTGATTATTGCAAAGCACGTTTTGGTATAGAAAATATCAAAGCAGCAGGCATGCAGTTTGAGTGATAAGACAGTGCAGATTGATCATAGGATTGCGGTGTTATCAGCTATACTTCTTGGAATGGTTATCATTACAATTGCATGGTGTGCTTATCAGTCCACATTATGGAGTGGGATCCAGACTTTTTTACTGCGTGACTCAAATGCAGCTGCACGACAATCCTCAACGTTGACTATTCAACAAGGACAGTATGTTTCAATAGATGCCATAATGTTCATGAATTATATCAATGCCATTCATGACAACAACACGGATCTCAGCCAGTTCTATTATGAAAGATTTCGTCCAGAATTAAAGACTGCCGTTGATGCTTGGCTAGAAACAGATCCTTTGAATAATCCAAATGCACCTCCACATCCATTTGTCATGCCAGAATATGGAAAAAAATATGCTGAAGAAATAAAGCAGTTTTCAGATCTGAGTAATTCAAAACTTGAAGAAGCACAACTAGCAAACCATACTTCAGATAATTATTCGATGTTTGCTCTGATCTACGCTTCAGTACTTTTTATTAGTGCTATACTGGACAAGTTTTCTTCTAAACGATTACGTCTGATTATTCTTATCCTAGGAATAGGTATGTTTTCAATAACTACAGCCATATTATTCACAATGCCTGTTGCAATGGAATAGACATAAGATAGATCATAATGTCAACTCTAACTATTGATGGTGCAATAATTAATCCGAAATAAACTATGTTCATTACCTCAAGAATTTTATCTTACTAAATTATGAGAACATTGTGAATTCAACATCAAGAAAAAATGTCATGATAATACTGGGATTAATCTGCATGTTTAATTTTATTCCATTTGCTTTTGCTCAAAATCAAAATTTTGGATTGAATAGTCTAGAAAATCTTGAAAAAATTGACGCATTGGATGGTCTTTTATCATCAACTATAGCTGCTACTTTAACAGGATTAACGCTTACTGGAGCATCATTTCTTGCACGTATTTCTGAAAAAGATCATGAAATAAATTTCATAGACATAGCACGTAAATACCTTATCAAAGCATTTTTATTTTTTCTGGCTTGTTTGATTGCAATTTTTGCATTTGATATTGCTGAACTTCTATTCAAGTACAACCCCACAATAATGATTGTAGATACTTTTATCACATACATTCTATTTGGAATAGGAACCGTTTATCTGATAAAAGGTGCCAAAGGAATTTACTCATCATTTGTAAAAACAGAATCAAAACTTTAATCTAATATTTTAGTTGTCTTTAAAAATTTTTAAACTACAAAAAAAATAATCACTATGAATAAAAAATACCTACTGGTTATTTTGAGTGTTTTTATAACTGCAGAGTGTCTAATTGCTTACGGTCAACAAAATGGTACTGAGATTAATAATCCATCAGATAATTTGAAGAGTGCAACAATACCGAATCTGTTAGAGAAGGTTGTTTCTGAGTATGAGAAAGGAATAAAATTTAAAGAAGTAATACCGGTAGCGATAGGAATTTTAGCATTTAGTTATTTTATTTGGAAAACAAGTCAGTTTCTTAGTAAGCGTGATGTTTTTATTCTAAAACACAATCTTGTGGCAAATGAAACAAATCTTTCACTAAGGAAAAAAACAATATCATATGTTACAAAATATGTCATAATTTTTCCTATCATCGTGTATAGTTGGGTGGTGGTCTGCTTTTTCTTCATGTATGCACTCAATACTTCACTTAGTTTTGATGTTTTGACACTTATGATGGTAGGTATCGTGGTTGCTACAAGAATAGCAGCGTATTGGAATGAAAAGCTTGCTAAAGACATTATGAAGTTTTTACCATTTAATTTACTATTTACACTTCTTTACAACCCAGCTCTAGATGTCAATACAATAATGAATTCAATACAACAGTTTCCAGCAATAATGCTTGAATTGACAATCTTTATTTTGTTTGTTGGTGTTTTGGAAGCCATTTTAAAGTCAACTCATTTTGTAGTGACTAAAATTCGTCAGCCTTCAGAGGACCAGAAAACAAACTAGTCTTTTTTATTTTGATCTATAACGAAATGAAAAAACGCGTATGTGAATTATAGATAGTGGATCTTTGTGTGATTTTGAAGTTCTATTTCATATCTAGTGACAAATCCACAATGAGTACATGAAAATAGCTCAGATGATGGAATTGGTTCTCGTTCAATGGTTTTTCCTGAAATGGATTTAATCGATATAACGTCATTGTTGGAAATCACAGCAAAATTTCGACCTTCACCAATTGACTCTAGGAACTCTTTGATTGCAGTTATCACCATGATTTTGTCGATTTTTTCATCATCTAATGAGGACAACATAAATTCATTAATCTTCAAAGTAGGTATTGCAGCGACTTGGTCTGATACATAAACAACCAATTCACTCTTTATCGATGCCACATCCCTACAATCAATTGTAAGCATAAAGTTTAGTGAAAGAATCAATATTTTAGTTTAACAAATATTTGAAAATGATTATTATGGTTTAAAATAATCATTTTTCACATATGCGAGATTCAGAGACATTTGGTGTGGAAAAAGGACATGGAGAAGAAGTAGTTACATGGTTAAATGAACAACCCAAGGCTAAAGGCTCTAAAT
>JBOGRE010000163.1:0-5635 GCA_050749345.1 Nitrosarchaeum sp.
ACTGCAAGCTGTTCTAAAAAATCAACACTAGATATATCCCAGGGAGTACATAGAAATGTTATTTTTCTTTCTTTACAGTAATTAACGATTTTGGTATAATCATCTTTACTTAATTCAAGTTTTTTTAATTCTGTAAGCATTATTTCAAATCCTTGACTTTCTGAATTAGGATTCTTTAGTGATTCTTTTCTGTACAAGCTTTCCAAATTTCTTTTTTGGAATTTTACTGCGTCAGCTCCTGAGTCTATTGCATGATCAATAAGCTTTTTTGCTAGATCGAATTTGCCATTATGATTAACACCGATTTCAGCAATAATATAACATGGATGTTTTATTCCAATTATTTTGTTGTCAATTGTTATTTCATCATACTTATTATTTTCCAAATCATTTATCTCCGATTTTTTTCTTAATATTATTTTATGTCAATAAAATTAAGTTTAATTATGTTTTTTTATTGGGGATAGTTTCATCGACCAGATGGTTTTTGGCAAATTTCCTTCCAAATATTTTTCATAATTATTATCTAAAACTTTTTTTGCTATGTAGTTACATGTATTTTCAAATGCTATCAAAGTATGTTCAATATCAGTTAATGAATGTGAATAGCTTATATATGATGAACCGAGGATTGACATAAAAATTCCTTGTTTTATCATTTCTTGTGAAATTAAAGATTTCATTGAAAGGGATTCAGTGTCATTTGTGTCATAACATTTAAGATCCATGCGGATTGGATAGCCAATCATTTGTGCATTTATTCCATTTTCTTGTGCAATTTTATTCCATCCTTTAAATAATTTTTCGCCCATATTCCAACAATGTTTAATGGTGTTTTTTTCTTTCATTTCAGTGATTACTGCCATAGAACCAGCCATGGATAAAGTCTCACTGTTATTAGTTGAGGAAACCCACAAGTTATCAAAAGTTTTCATAAATTCTGTAGGTCCTGTTATAGCAGATAGAGGCAATCCGTTTGCCATTCCTTTACCAAAGCAAACCATATCTCCTTTAATATTGAAAAATTTTTGGGCACCAGCAATATCAAATCTAAAACCTGTTACTACCTCATCTAATATCAATAATGAACCATGAGTATTTGCAATTTTTCTAACTTTCTTTAGAAAATCATTTTTTGGTTCTTCAAAAAGGGTTGGCTCTAATACAATAGCTGCTATTTTTTCAGGATTATCTTCAAAAATCTGTTCTAAACCATCAGGATCATTATAATCAAAAATTTTTATTAGTTCTTCATTAAACTTAGGGACACCACCATTTCTACTTACCATTGTTGCTTGCCAATCATGCCATACACCACCAGTTCCACAATATGCAATCATGTCTTTTTTAGTATGTGCTCTTGCAGCTCGTACTGCAGCAGTTACAGCATTAGAACCTGATTTTTCAAATTTGACCATCTCTGCATGTGGTATAGTATGACAGAGTAATTCAGATAGTTCAACTTCTACAGGATGTGGTAATGAAAACAATATTCCATCGTTTAATTGTTTTATGATGGCTTCATTCATTACAGGATAATTATATCCAAGTGTAATAGGTCCAAGCGCCATAAGATAATCAAGGTATTCATTACCATCTACATCAGTAAAATGAGATCCATTACCTGATTTAACATAAACTGGATAAACTCCTTCTACATATGATGAAGCAGCTCTACTAAATGTCCCAGTTTGATGAGGAATTACACGTCTAGCTCGTTCCAATAAATTTTTAGATAATGGAGAATTATTTTTCAATTATAATAAATATCTTCTAATAATCTATTTATCCGTTTATAATTGATATTTGTTCACAATTTATAATTAAATAAAAAAAAGTCATAATTCTAAACTACTAAAATTTTTTACCATGTAGATATGGGCTTTTTTCATGATTTCATATGTATGAAATTTTCTAATAGGTTTTTTATTTCATTTGCCGCCCTATCTGCACTCTTACCATCATATTTACCAATATGATTTTCAATGTAGGAAGTGAGTGAATCATTTGAAATATTTTTTTGTATGGAATTTTTTATCGCATCAGGTAGTTCTGAAATTTTTGTACAACCTGTAATCACATTAGGATCATAAAAGCGATTAAATTCTTCATTTGAATTTAAAATATACATTACGACAGGTTTCCCACTTAATATAATATCTAAAACTACATTAGAACCCCCATAATTTAACATGACATCATAATTATTCATCAATTCTATTGTATTTTCTTTTTGATAGATCTTTACATTATGTGATGTTTGTTTTAATAGTAAACTATATTCGTCATATGATGCGCTGATAGGATGTAGTTTAAGTGCAATCTCAAATTTAGGATTTTGTAAAATCGTATCAATAATATTTAAAACAATTTCATCATCTTCTGTTTTACTTAACCAACCATGTTCATGCATAGAACTTAAAGAAAGAAGAATACGTATTTTATCTGTAGTTTGAGAATAATGTAATTTTTTCTGTATTTCATCATAAATATGATCGTATGCGGGATCTCCCGTAATTACCAACGTATGTTTATCAAAATTAGAATTTAGTAACATTTCATAATGATGTTTGTTAAAACAAATATTCAGATTACCGCTCAATATTGGATGCATTACAAAATAGGTATTAGAAAAAATTTGGATTCTTGGATAGATCCAATAGAATTTCATTAATTCTAAAATATTCTTATTACATTTTCTTAATGTTGAAAGAAGAAAAAAGTATCTATGTATAGCCCATGTAAAAAAACCAAATTTTTTACTGTTATCAGATATATCTCCAAGAATTTTTTGTGAAAGGAAAATACGTATGATCATTTTGAATTGAAAGAATTTGGAAGTTTTATTGTTGTTTCCAGGATTTGAAATTGTTACAACTGGAATTTTTCTGAATTTACCTGCAGTAGCAAATGCAATTCCATTAAGTCCTAATACTACTTCTGTAATAATGACATCAGGATTAAACTTATCAATAATTTCTACTGCATCATGAAATTTATGATAATCTATAATTATTGATTCATCTATTGAGTATTGTTCAAATTCATATGGTTGAAAAACTATCCAATAAATTTTAATTTTAAAATGAAGTTTTAATTTTGAAAATATGTTATTTAGTTGATTGCTTACTATATCCTTATTTTCTGGAGGTAATATTTTAGGTACTAAGATAGTTAATTCTTTCAATTCAAAGTTTATTTTGATATTTCCTTATTATATCAATTACTTCACGTACTCTGTTTCTAGCGGTATGATCTCTTTTGACTCTCTTTTCAGCTGCCAATCCAATTTTTAATCTTAGTTCTGGATTACCCATTAAAGTCTGATAGATTTCGATAGCCTCTTTTGTAGAATTAGCAACAAGTATTTCTTTCTTAGGTTCAAACCATTTTTCCAGCCCATCATATGGAGATGAAACAATACAACAGCGAAGTGCTGATAATTCAAAAATTCTTGCTGTTGAAGTTGCAAACGTCTTAGCATGTAATTCATGAACTAAATTTAAATTAATTTTTGCACGCGAGGATAATTCCTTCCATTTTGTAAAATTAATGTTCTCTGAAAGATACTTTGCTTTTCCTAAATCCATATTATAATCACGGCCACCTATAAGAAATTTATAATCTAAAACTTTTGATGGCTCTGTAACCATCATCTTAACAAATTTCTCTCTAGTGTGTCCATTATGACCAAAAAAGAAAATATCTAGATCTTTTTCCAAATCCAGAGGCAAGTACTCATTTGGATCTATCCCAATATGTACAACATCTACAGATAATGCACCCATTTCTTTTAATCGTGATTGAGAACCCTCAGAGGTAATAATAAACGAGTCGTATTCTGTAAGATCTGCACCAGTATAGTAATTAAATGTAAATCCACCATATTCTGGAAGTGATGTTGGTAAATCAACATCAAAAAAGAATATTGGCAAGTTGTATATTTTTTTTATATCATGAGCAAGCCCTTTAAGTTGATTTAATGGTAATCCAATATTGATTATTGCAGAAATATCTTTTTCTTGGTCTAAAATTTTTCTAATTGATTTTTCTAAATTTGGCTTTGCAAAAATTTGTGCAAGAATTGGAATTACTGAGAGATTTTTCGTATTGGATTTATGTCCAGTAAATTTAATTATTTTTTCTAAAATTTCACCTTTACTATAATTGGGATTTGGGTAAGATTTCCACCAAGCACTTTCTACAGATTTTCCAGAGTATGGAATGATGAAAAGTTGGTGTCCTTCTTCATAAAATGCCTTAAACCATTGTAAAATAAATGGAGTCGCAGAATATGGCTTTTTGAGATCAAGTGTAGCAGCTAAAATCAGAATTTTCAATAAATATAATCTAGTTTTTGGGTATTAATATTAAGATTTTGGGATAGTCAAAAAATACGAAAATTTAAACCTAGGCATATTTGCTTGCAAATATGAAAATTTTCATTACTGGAATTACAGGATTTTTAGGGCAGGAATTAACTGAAACACTAATTTCTCATGGTCATCAAATTGCCACCTTAACAAGGAATGTGGCAAGAGGAGATAGGGCGACAAATACAGAATCACTGATTAAAGGCGAGTCAATAAGTGGAGTTAGATTTTATTTTGGTGATCTAGTTGATTATTTAGTAGTAAGCGACGCATTGAAGGATTTTCAACCAGATGTTATAATACATTTAGCAGCTCAAACATCTGTCGCATATAGTTTTACTCATATGAAAGAAGTTTTTGATGTAAATTTTATTGGAGTATTCAATATGGCCGAAGCAGCAAGACGTGAAGTCCCCAATTTAAAGAAGTTCATCTGGTCAGGTTCAGCAGAAGAATACGGAATTCAACCTGAAGAAGCATATCCGACTAAAGAAGATGAAATTCAACTTCATGCAGCTAGTCCATATGGTGTGGCAAAAATAGCGTCTGAAAATTTTCTAAAATATTTGTATTTAGCATATGATTTTCCTTGTATTATTTTTAGAAATGCTAATTCTTTTGGTAGAAAACATAGTCATCAATTTGTTATAGAAAACATAATTTATCAAATGATACAAGGAAAATCACCTATAAAATTAGGCGATTCGACGCCAATTAGGGATTTTATATTTGAACCAGATCTACTTGAAGCTTATGTAATGGCTGCTGAATCAAATAATCCCAAACTATTAGGTGAGGCAATAAACATTACAACGTCAGAACCGATCTCAATTAAAGATTTAGCGGCAGAGCTTGCACAAATAACAAACTACAAAGGAGAAATACAATGGAATAGTTTTCCAAAACGTCCGCTTGAAATTCCAAAATTAAATATGGATAACTCAAAAGCAAAAGAATTGTTGGGTTGGAAACCAAAATATACTTTGAAAGAAGGATTAAGAATTACGGCATCCTACTGGATGAAATAATTTTGAAAAAAGAAATCATAAAAATAATCCTCCAAATCTACTGTCATAAAATTAATTATTGGAATTTCTTACAGTATTTACATTCATTATAAGAGTTATTTATGATAATTAATGGAAATTTATTAAAAATATAGATATACTTCACTACAATCTAATCAATTGTGCTCAAAATAGTGTGTATACCAGCATATAACGAACAAAATTTAATAGCTGATGTCATTAGAAGAGTAAGAC
>JBOGRE010000164.1:0-1506 GCA_050749345.1 Nitrosarchaeum sp.
GATGTATGGTACAAACAAAAAGGTTGTTTTCATATCAAAAACTCTATCTCATTAATTAAATTGTATAAAATAACATCTGAAAGTCAATATCTTGAATATGCCAAGAAAATATGTGATGCATACCGACAATTTCAGAAAAAAGACGGAATGTTTTGTATTCATAAAGACAGCAAAATTGTTAATCTTCATACTCTCTGTTATGCCTTAGAAGGACTTCTTTATACTTACAACACGACAAGGAATGATGAGTATCTTCGTAGTTGCAAACTCACATTAGAATGGGTTTTAAAAAAAATACAACAAGATGGGAGCATTGAGCTTTGGTTTCATTCAAAATATAAAGAAAAAGCTTCGTATCCAGTTGCACAACTTATTCGAATCATGATATTACTAGACAAACTAGAGAAGGATGATTCTTACAAAAAAACCGTTGATAAATTATATTCCCATTTATTATCATTTCAGAAGACTGTACATCCTCACAAGGGTGGATTTTATGAGGAATACTATAGAAGCTTGTTTTCATGGAAGAAAAGACTTCGAGTTAATTCATGGGCATCTATGTTCTCACTCCAAGCAATATTTTTGTATGAAAATTATGATAAAATCAAATTTGATACTGAAATAGAACTATTGTTTTAAACTAATTTCCAAGAAAGTCTAAGACCGTCTTTGAAGCTGGGTTTGTAGAAAGCTTACTCTGGCAATCATAAATGAATGGAACAAGTGATCCATTGTATATTTCTTTTAATCTTTTTTTCATCTGCTCATGGTGCTGTACTATACACAAACAACTTACATCCTTCAGTTTCTTATCATCTAATTCTTTTAATACTTCAAAGTTTGCCTCTGGTAGATTATTTTCAATCAAATATTTGTCTAAAAAATCCATATTAAAAAAAGGATCATATCCAAAAACCTTGAAGTTTCTTTTCTTGAACTCGTTTATTATTTTAAAGCTAGGAGAATCTCTCATATCTTCTACATTAGCTTTGTATGCAAGACCACAAACAATAACGCTTTTTCCAAGTTTCATTAATTCAAGGGATTTTTCTATAGAATTTGTTATGTATGCAGGCATTTGTAAATTCGTGTTAATGGCATTTTCTATGATTGTAAACTTGAAATGATTTTTCTTAGCAGATTCTAGCAAAAAACGCGGATCTTTTGGAATACAATGTCCACCAGCACCAGCTCCTGGGTAATGAGCAAGAAAACCAAAAGGCTTTGTTGAGGCTGCTTTTATTACACTATTTACGTTAACTCCTAATTTATCGCACAGAACAGCAAGCTCATTTACTAAAGAGATATTTACAAGTCTGAAAGCATTTTCAAATGACTTTACAATCTCTGCAATCTTTGGAGATTCTACACGAATAAGATTAGCATTATTAACGTGCTGATAGATTTGTTTAGCTATATCAAATGTGTTATCATCAGAACAATAAATGACTCTAGGAATATTTTCAATTCCCCATTCCTTGTTGGCCGGATCAATTCTTTCTG
>JBOGRE010000165.1:0-2290 GCA_050749345.1 Nitrosarchaeum sp.
TCAGCAATGGTTTGAAAAATCACAGGATTGCCAGATATTTCCTTCCATTCATTTGGTTCAAAATCAAGATAAAATTTAGTATAAAGCAGCCCCATTTTCAAAGATATTAAAACAGGCCAGAATAAAAACCAGATAGCCACAAGTAGAGACAATTATTCTGATTTTTGATAGTCCCTTGGCATACTAGTACTAAGATAACTCATGACGGTAGGATATATCGTATCAAAGTCTTTATCATTGTGAATTATAGCAAAAATTCTATGAATTAGTTGTTGAATTTCCAGATGCTCGTCACGATACAAAGTTTTTTTTGGATTTTTGTTTGAATCTAATAGAGTAAATCCATTATCAGTCTGAAGTATATTTTTCAGTAACGAATTTACTATGACGATCTTTTCATTTACATCTTTATGTTGATAGTCAGTTTCAAGTTTTTTTATATAATTTTTTATGTTGTGAAAAGATGTGTTTGTTATTCTTTCAATATGTTGTTGAAATCGTGTAGCATAGTTTAATGTCGGAACATAGAATTTCATATTCCCCTTTTTTTGGACTGAAACTATTTCTTTTTCAAGCAATGAATCTCTAGTTTTTTCAAATGTTGCTTTTGCCATACTCTCAGGAACGATCATTTTCATCAATGCGTTATGATGCAGATTGGGATTGTTTTTGATGCATTTTAGAACAATCCTTTCACGCTCATATAGTTCTGAATCAGGCTCAAGATAAGTTATCATTACTAGGTCGACCTATCTTATACAGGTCAACTATTTATCATTATCGCCAATAATTAAAAAATAATATTATAAACTTGTATTGCTTTAAGGTTCTAAAAATTCATCACGATGTATTTTATCAATTAGATTATAAAATCTCGGTCAAGTTGTTTGGTACAACATCAAGTTTAATCTGTGTTTTTAATTCAGATGTTTTTTGTTTAATCGGTGTATTTAATTCAGATGTTTTTTGTTTTATCTGAGTATTTAATTCAGATGTTTTTTGCTTTATCTCAGTATGTAATGAACGTTGGGACATTGCTCTGTAGATGAAAGGTTTTGCAATTACCGGAGTAATTATTGTAGTAATAAAGCCGATTGCAATTACAACTGAGAATAATGATGCATCTATCAACCCCATAGAATAACCAATTGAAGCAATTGCCATTTCCACCATTCCCCTTCCATTCATAAGACATCCTATGGCAAGGCTTTCATGATTGGAGAATCTTGTAATTCTTGCTGCAAGAAATCCACCGGCAATCTTTGAGACTACTGCTATAGACAACAATGCCAAAAGAAGTGGGAATGAATTTGTCAGAGACTTGAGATCAAACTCCAGACCTATGAAAACAAAGAAAAGAGGTGCAAAAAAGCCAAAGGTAATTCCAGATATCAATTTAGAATTATGATGGTGTATTTTTTCTCCCCAAAATTTACTGCCAAAAATTAATCCAGCAAAAAAAGCACCTATAATAAAGTGAAGATTTGAATAATGAGCAAATAACCCAACTGCAATTCCAAGGGATATGAGAATTCCAACGCTTGCTTCTTTGGTTTTTAGTTTTTGAATTAATGGTTCAACTTTTTCAGAAGTCACATTCAACTTTTTCATGACAAAGACCACCATTGCCAATACTGCAAAAAAGATTATAATTTTTGCACCCATCAACCCTGCTCCAGAGTAATCAAATGAAGTTTGACTGTTAGTTGGATATATCAGAATTAAAGAAAATACAACCATTGCCATAATATCATTGATTAGTGCTGCGGTTATTACGGTGGTTCCAATTTTGCTCTTTAAGATTCCAAATTCCATAAGAATCATAGAACTTACTGGAATTGCAGTAATTGAAAGTAATAAACCAACAAAAAGGGATGGAATTTGACCTAAACCAAAAAGAAGACTCACATAATATCCAGTTACAAACGGAATTGTAAAACCAATAACAGCAAGTAAGAATGCAGATTTGCTTGATTTTCTAATTTCACCTAGGTTTAATTCAAGTCCGGCCATGAAGATTAAGAAAAATACTGCCACATTAGAAAGAATAGTACTAGAATCACCGGGTTCAAGAATTGCTAATAAAGAGGGACCTAAAATTACTCCTGCTAATAACTCTCCAACAAGAGCAGGCTGTTTTATCCTGCGGAATAGCTCTCCCAATATTCTTGCTAACGCTAGTGAAAGCACAATTGTTAGTAACAGATATTCTATTTGCAATTAATAATTAATGAGTAGTATCGATTAAATCATCAGTTTTTTTGAAAAAAACAGCACCCTGTTTAAATAC